>JAOZSU010000168.1:0-3203 GCA_029939475.1 Mycoplasmatota bacterium
TGTTAACTTATAAAACAAAAAATATCCTATGGAAATACTTATTCCAATTCCTAAAAAAAGTGGTATTAGGAATTGTAAGCTTTCTTTAAATTCTTGAAAAATATTACCTATTGAATGTAAAAGTTTTTTATATACGCCTAAATATATTGCCAAAGTCCCCCCACTAACTCCAGGAATAACAAAAGCAATACCAATTATAAAACCTTTAATAATTAATGTAACTGTTTCATAAAATAAACTCATATATCCACCTATTCTATAACTGCATCTCCAATTAAATCATAATCAAAAACTGATTTAATTTCAACATTGACTACTTCCCCAATTTCTAATTCTTTCTTTGATTGAAAAACAATCATTCCATCAACATCATCTGGAGCGAATGCATAACTTCTTCCATAATAAAAGTCTGTTTCAGGATCATAATTTTCAATGATTGTTTTATGTATTTTATGTTTTTGAAGTCTATTTTTATTTCTTGAAATTGTCTGTTGTAGGGACATTATTCGTTCTAATCTCTCTTGTTTTATTTCTTCCGGAATTTGATTACCATAATTAAATGAAGAAGTATCTTCTTCAGGTGAATATGTAAAAACGCCTAAACGATCAAACTTAAATTCTTTTGTAAAATCATATAATTCTTGAAAATCTTCTTCAGTTTCTCCAGGAAATCCTACTATATATGTTGTTCTTATTATAGATTGTGGTATTTCTTCACGAATATGATTTAATAAATTTTTTAAAAATTCTTTATCCCCTCTACGATTCATTCTTTTAAGAACTTTAGAAGAAATATGTTGGATTGGTATATCAAAGTAATTAGCTATTAAATCATTATGTTTTACTTCTTGAATTAACTCTTCTGTAATTTCATCTGGATATAAATATAAAATGCGAATCATTTCAATTCCAGATATTTTCGATATTTCTCTCAATAATTTAGGTAATAGAGATTTTTTATCAGGGCTTAAATCAGCTCCATATTTAGTTGTATCTTGTGATATTAAGTTTAACTCTTTAGCTCCTTGACTTACTAGTTTAATACATTCATTTATGACAGAATCCATTGGTCTTGAACGAAATCTACCTCTAATTAAAGGAATAGCACAGTAAGTACAATAATTATCACAGCCCTCACTGATTTTAACATATGGTGTATAGATAGACCCTGTTAATAATCTGTTTTCATATTTTAATGGTTGAAATTTAAGAGATTTGTCTCGAAATACTTCTTC
Organism: Mycoplasmatota bacterium; assembly: GCA_029939475.1. Taxonomy (GTDB): domain Bacteria; phylum Bacillota_I; class Bacilli_A; order Izemoplasmatales; family Hujiaoplasmataceae; genus 4572-104. The sequence goes on from JAOZSU010000168.1 coordinate 1,236, forward strand.
TAAGATTAAATGAATTTTAGGATAATCTGTAAGAGAAATAACTCTATCAATAAAAGGCATATCCTTTTCTAGTTGTTTTTTATATCTTTTAGCATAGCATCCAGTCACTATTAATTTCTTACCATATCTGTGCATTTCTAGAATTGTAGCTAATGTCTCTTCTTTAGCAGATTTAATAAATCCACAGGTATTAATAAATATAGCATCAGCTAAAGAAGGGTCATTTACTATTTCACAACCAGCATTGACTAATATATTTAAAATCATTTCTGAATCGACTAAATTTTTTGCACAACCTAAACTAATAAACCCTATTTTCATATTTACCTCTTACTTTCAAGTAATATTATAATCTAATTTCTTAATCAATGAAAGAAAAAAGAGGAAATTTCCTCTTTTTATGTTGGTTGGTTTAAAAATTGTGAATTATAAAGATCTGCATAAACTCCATTTTTCTCTAATAATTCTTTATGATTACCTTGTTCTACAATCGCTCCATCATTCATAACTAGAATTAAATTAGCGTTTTTGATGGTTGAAAGTCTATGAGCAATTACAAAACTTGTTTTTCCTTTCATCATGAAATCCATAGCATTTTGAATATAGCTTTCAGTTCTTGTGTCTACTGAACTGGTTGCTTCATCAAGAATCAAGATTTTTGGATTCGAAAGAATAGCTCTTGCGATTGTGAGTAGCTGTTTTTGCCCTTTTGAAATATTGTCAGCATCTTCATTTAATACAGTATCATATCCTTGTGGCAATGTTTCAATAAAATGATGAATATGTGCTTGTTTACAAGCATTTATTATTTCTTCATCAGTCGCATCTGGTCTACCATAGGCAACATTTTCTTTAATAGTTCCTGAAAATAACCAAGTATCTTGTAGAACCATACCAAATAGTTTTCTTAAATGTTGTCGTTTCACATCAGTAGAATCAATGCCATCTATTAATATCTTACCTGCATTAACTTCATAAAAGCGCATTAAAAGATTAACTAGGGTTGTTTTCCCAGCTCCAGTAGGCCCTACTATTGCGATTTGTTTGCCTGGATATACTTCAAGATTTAAGTCTTCAATTAGTTTTTGATCTTCAGTATATGAAAATGCTATATCTTTAAATTCGACATGACCTGAAAAATCTGTTTTAGAAAATTCTGTTAAATTTTGTTCAGGAATTTCTTCTACTTTATCTAATAATTCAAAGATACGTTCAGCTCCAGCTACTGTTGACTGCAATTGATTTACTATACTTGCAATATTTAAAATTGGATTAACAAAAGATTTTTGATATTGAATAAATATCGTTATATCTCCTATTAATAATGGATTTGTAGCTCCAGCTAATATAGCTCCTACAAATACAACTGCTACATATCCAATATTAGAAATAAAATTCATTAAAGGTCTAATTAATCCGCTTAAAAACTGGGCATCTTTAGCAACATCAGTTAATTTATCATTAATTTTTTCAAACCTTTGATAGGAATCTTCTTCTTTTCCAAATAATTTTATTACTTGGTTTCCACTGAATACTTCTTCGATATCTCCGTTAAGCTCTCCTAAAAATCGTTGTTGTTTAATAAATTTAGTTTGCGATTTTTTAGCTATCATTTTAGTAAATATTATATATAATGGTAAGATTGCTAATGAAATAATTGTTAGTTTCCAAGAAATAATAAACATCATAACTACAACCCCAACAATCAAGAATGTTGATGAAATCAAACTAATTAAAGTTTGTTGGATTGAGTTAGTTACTATATCTACATCATTTGAAAATACAGATAGAATATTCCCTGTTTGTTCTGAATCAAAATATTTAATAGGTAATTTTTCTAATTTATCTCTTAAAGTAGTTCTAAATTTCTTACCTAAAGTAACAGAAACTTTATTTCCCATTACTGAAGCTATAGTTTGTACAATATATCTAACTCCATAGAGAATAACTATTATAAGGAAAAATTTT
>JAOZSU010000169.1:0-3188 GCA_029939475.1 Mycoplasmatota bacterium
TCTAATAGACGATTTATATACCATAATATGACCTGGACAATTCATTGGTTTTATTGCATATTCATGATCATCAATTTTAGATGTATACATATTCTCTTTATAATTTTCCCAATGACCAGATATCTCCCAAAGTTCTCTATTTAACATAATTGGAGTTTGAATTAATTTATATCCTTCTTTTATATGAACATCGTACCAAAAAGATTCTAATTCACGTCTTAAAATCATTCCATTTGGTAACCAAAATGGAAATCCAGGTCCATATTCGCTTAACATAAACAAATCTAATTGTTTTCCTAGTTTACGATGATCTCTTTTCTTTCTCTCTTCTAATAAATTTAGATGTTCATCCAATTCTTCTTTAGTGAAAAAAGCTGTACCATAAACTCTAGTCAACTGTTTATTATCAGAATTTCCTCGCCAATAAGCACCAGCTAAGCTCAATAGTTTAAAATGCTTAATCCATTTTGTTCCTGGTAGATGTGGCCCCCGACAAAGATCTGTAAAATGTTCTTGCTTATAAATACTTATTTCTTCTAATTCCGGTAATTCATTTATAAGCTCTACCTTATATGGATCATCTTTAAACAATTCAAGAGCTTTCTCTTTAGAGACAACTTCACGTTCAATTTTACTGTTTTGTGAAGCAATTTTTTTCATTTCTTTTTCAATTAAAGGTAAATCATGTTCAGATAAAACTGTTTCTCCTAAATCAATATCATAGTAAAATCCATCTTCAATAATAGGTCCCACTCCAAAATGAGCATGCGGATACATTTTTTTAACTGCTTCAGCTAATAAATGCGCAGTCGAATGACGCAAAACTTCTAATGCTTCTTGACTATCTGTAGTAATAAATTCTACTGAAGCATCGTTTTTCACAATGGTATTCATATCAACTAATTTATTATTTAACTTAGCTACGATAGATCGTTTTTTTAGTGATGGCGAAATATCATTTGCGATTTCAAACAAAGATTTGTTTTCTTTGTATTCAATTTCATTTCCCCCTGGTAATTTAATTATCATAATTATTCCTCCTTAAAAATTAAAAAAATCGCCCTTGTAAAAGGACGATTTAACGCGGTACCACCTTAATTCTTATCTTACGATAAGCACTCTTCCCGTTAACGCCTGGTACGGTACTCTTTCAAGAGACAACTTCGAGGTGGTAATTATCTTGATTTATAATCTGGCTTACACCATCCCAGAATCGCTTAATATAAATTTCAGGAAATCATGTCCTCTTCAACGTCTTTATAGTAAATATTATAAAGAAAAACGCAACTATGTCAAGATATATGAGGTTTTTCTGTTAAATTAAATTCATAGGTTAAACTTTTAATTCTTTCAACTATTCTTACAGCTTTTGATTTTTCAAATACAGAATTATCTTTACTTAAAGCATCAATCAATACTTTTGATTTCATATTACTGGAGAAAAAAGTTGGTAATTGATCAAGCAAACGATATTGTAAAATAGGTCCTAAAACTTCATCCCTAATAAATGCATTTGGTGTTTCGCCCCCAATATCATCTAAAAATAGAATTTCAGTATGCTTTAAAATATCAATTTTAGTTTCAAAATTATCTTTCCCAATTGATGATTTTAATTCTCTAACTAAATCAGGATAATATACGAAAGTAATTTGCCTACCAAGTTTAGCTAATTCATTTGCCATTACTGCTAGTATATAAGTTTTACCAGCTCCATATAATCCACTTACGTACATACCTTTTATATAGTTGTTTTTAGAATAATTTTTAATAAAATTCATCATATATCGATGTATTTCTTTGCGCTCTTGACCAATTAAATCAAAATCCTCTATACTTGCCTGAAATATCTTTTTAGGCACATAAAAACTACTAATATTCTTTGATGAATCAACAGCCCTATTATATCTACATCTTTCATATTCAAGACCAATATCTCCATTATATAATATTAGTTTAGGCCAAAATCCAGGCGAATTTAATTTGCATTCAAATAGCCCCTTACATTGATTACAAATATTCTTCTCATCCATATATGTCAAAATATCGTTTATTCCAGCTTTAATGGTGTCATTTGTTAAATCGTTTTTAATAATAAAATTACTAATAATTGGATCAGCCATAAAACGATCAATTATTTCATCATAATCAATTTGTTCTGTTTTAGGTAAAAAGTCATTGATTTTTTTCATAATTCACCTCTAATCCATATTTTTAATATATTCATCAAGCCAATCTATTTCCACATCATTAGGTTTATTTGTTTTACCTTGATTGTATTTTTTATTGTTTCTCATTAGGCTTAAATGTTTTACATAATCCATCGCAATTTCTACAGAATTAATTTGGTTTCTCTTCCATGAATTACCTACTTTTTGAAAGTAAGCATATCCAGGTAATACTCCATCTTTGGTTTTAGCTACATAAGCTAACAAAACATTCACTACAGTTGGATCTAAACCAACTTCATCAATTAGTCTCTCAACTATTCTAAGATCAGCTGTAGAAACCATTCCTTCTCCCATTTCTTCTAAAAGCTGAATAGGAGATACAGTTTTAAAGAATTCTACTGGATCTTTAGAGATGTTTTTATCTATAGGCTTTTCGATTGTTTTGTTTTCATTACTAGTTTGTGTATCACTTTCAAATTCATATCTTGCATTTCTAGATAAATTTACAATATTAACATTATTAAATTCATCTAAAGATTTAATTAAGACATCTTTCATTTGTAGTTCATCTAATCCATATACATAACTTAAACTTTCTACTTTTCGTTTAATAGCCTCTGTTAAACTATCCATTTGAATTAAATCACTAGGCAAACTATCGATAAATAATCTCCAATTAAAATCGTATTTACTCAAAGAGATTAATCTGTTTTTTTCTCCAGATATTAGATTTCCTTCATAGATATTTTCTTGGTTATTTATAGCTGGAAAAACTTCATTAAATGCTTTTGAAATATTGTATTTTTGTTTTTTATTAGGTCTATTTATTTTAAATATTTTTAATATTTTTTTAAATCTTTTTTTAGTTATAGAAGATATAAGGTATTGTCCCAAAATACCATCATTGATAAAACCTCTAGCGCTAAGTGGTAATTTTATTTCATAAGTAAAATTATCTCCCGCAAAAAAAGTTACCAATAATCCTATTGCCTCTAATTTATATCTATCTTGTTCTATAAT
>JAOZSU010000170.1:0-3186 GCA_029939475.1 Mycoplasmatota bacterium
CAAAACCCTAATTTCTTTGGTTTAGTAGAAGACTATTCTGGAGTTAGTGATTTATTACATGAACTTAAATCTATATTCATTCAAAACAGTGATATTTCTGCTCTTGGAGTATTGAAAACGCCTTTTGAAAACGGTGCTGACATTGCTTGTGGAGATTGTCAGTCTTTAGGTATACCAATTTCTTTTGGGGGCCCTACCCTAGGATATCTAGCTACGAAGAAAAAATATGCTCGTAAGATACCTGGTAGAATTAGTGGATACACTGTAGATTCATCAGGAAAACGCGCATATGTATTAACACTTCAGGCAAGAGAACAACATATAAGACGTTCTAAAGCTGTTAGTAATATCTGTTCTAACCAATCACTTATGGTTTTATTCGTGACAGTTTACCTATCGATAATGGGAAAACGTGGACTCGAAGAAGTAAATGAATTATCTTACCAAAATTCACATTATTTGTATGAACGTTTATTGGCTACGAATAAATTCTTTGATCCATTTAAACAACCTTTTTTAAAAGAATTCACTTTAGAAACAACTTTATCACATGATTTAATCGCAAAGGCTTTATTAGATAAAAACATATTCGGTGGATTCTCACTTAAACAGTTTTCTGAAGAATACGAAAACCTTATTAATTTCGCAGTTACAGAAAAGCGTACAAAAGCAGAAATTGATACTTTAATAGAGGTATTGGAGGGGTTATCATGATTTATGATAAATTAATATTTGAGTTCTCTAAACCTGGAAAAATAGGGTATTCTTTACCAAAGCATGAGTTTAGAAAGTATCAATTAAATGATTTAAAAGATAATTTAAGAAAACAAGAAATGATTTTACCTGAAGTTACGGAACTTGATTGTGTTAGACATTATACTAATATTTCAAAAAAGAATTTCGGAGTTGAAACTGGATTTTATCCTCTTGGATCTTGTACGATGAAATATAATCCTAAAATCAATGAAGAAGTTGTTAAGTCATTTTCTTTTTCTAAATTACATCCATATCAACCAGTGAGCACTATTCAAGGAGCTTTAAGGATGTATTATGAACTTCAAGAGGCTTTGAGTGAAATTTCAGGTTTAGCTGAATTTACTCTAAATCCTTATGCTGGAGCTCATGGTGAATTGGTTGGACTTATGATAATGAAACAATACCATATTTCAAGAAAAGATTTCAAAAGAAAAAAAGTAATCATCCCTGATTCTGCACATGGAACCAATCCTGCATCTACTATTTTTAGTGGTATGGAAGTAATTGAGATAAAATCAAATGATCAAGGTATGGTTGATGTTGAAGCTTTAAAAGAAGTGTTGAGTGATGAAATCGCCGGCATGATGCTTACAAATCCAAATACTATAGGAATCTTTGAAAAGGATATTATTGAAATAACTAGATTAGTTCATGAATCTGGAGGATTAATGTACTATGATGGTGCTAATTTAAATGCTATGCTTGGCCAAGTTAGACCAGGAGATATGGGCTTTGATATAATGCATATCAATCTTCATAAGACATTCTCTACTCCCCATGGTGGAGGAGGACCTGGAAGTGGACCTGTTGGAGTTAAAAATTTCTTAGTAGATTTCTTACCTAATCCAAGAATTAAAAAACTAGATGATTATTATTACATTGCGAATGAATCTAAGGCAATAGGTCAAATTTCAAATATATTTGGTAATTATTTGGTTGAACTAAAAGCATATTCTTATATTTTAAATCTTGGAAAAGAAAACTTGATGAATATTGGTAAATATGCGACTTTAAACGCAAACTATATTAGAGTTAAATTAAGCGATTACTATAAATTACCAATTAAAGGTAATTGTATGCATGAAGTTGTTTTTGATGGATTAAAAGATAATCCGAACGATATTAAAACTTTAGATGTTGCTAAACGTCTACTAGATTACGGAATGCACGCTCCAACAATTTATTTTCCTCTTCTGTTTCATCAATCTATTATGATTGAACCAACAGAAACTGAGTCCTTACAAACAATCAATTCATTTATAGAAGTAATGAAAAAAGTAGCCGAAGAAGCTAAGTCAGATCCTGAAATGCTTCGCAACGCACCACACGAAACACCAATCTCAAGAACTGATGAAGTATTTGCGGCTAGAAAGATGATTTTTACTTATAAAGATTATCTTGATTTTATGAAGAATAAGGAGTAAATATGGATTTTGGATTTTTTGGCATAATTGATATAGCTATAATTATCCTCGTTATTATCTTTTTAGTATCGGGATGGAAACATGGTTTTCTTGAAAAAATAATTGAAATAACTTCATCTCTATTTGGATTAGTTGCTTCTTTATTGCTCGCGAGACCATTTTCTAAGGTGCTTGAAGGATGGTTTGGATCTGATATTGAATCTAGTATTAGAGACTATCTAATGTCGAGAGGCGATTTATTTACCGCTGAACTAACAGAACCAAATCTAAGAGCTGCGATTGAAGCTTTGAGTTTACCTAATTTTATGGTTGATTGGATAATTGAATCAGTTGACACAAGTCATATTACTGTTTCAATTATAGATTCAATTACACCGCTTATTTCATCTTTAGCTTTATTAGTAATAGCTTTTATTAGTTTATTCTTTGGGTCAATGATTGTATTCTTTTTCTTAAAAATACTTGCGAAAGGAATAACATCAATACCTATTATCAAACAAATTGATAAAATTCTAGGACTCTTATTTGGGTTTTTAAAGATAGGCTTATTAATTTATATTTTATTATTTGTTTTAGCTTTACTTATCAATATTCCATCAATCAATAATCTTATTTATAATTTCTTAAAAATAGATATGCAATTAGAAACGGATAAATTTAGATTAAGCAAATATCTTTATGATAATAATTTGCTCAAAAATTTTATTAACATATTTATTACTATAATATAAAAAAAGCGCTGATTTCAGCGCTTTTAATATTCTAATATTATTTTTTTTAAAGTTTCAACTAATTTTGATTGAGGTATCTTTTTTTGCTTTATACCGTCTATATATAACAAAGCTTCATTCTTACCTCCAGCTACAGCGATATTTGCGCCTTTGGCTTCACCTACACCGTTCACAATACAGCCCATAATCGCTACGGTTATATCTTTTTTAACAGTTTCTAAGAATGTTTCAATTTCTTTGACAATAGGAATCATATCATATTGAATTCTTCCGCA
>JAOZSU010000171.1:0-871 GCA_029939475.1 Mycoplasmatota bacterium
TAAAAATCAAAAAATAGCTTTAGTCGGTGAGTTTGCTAAAAAACCTAGATACCAAGGAAGTGGATCTAGTTTAATAAACCCTCTTAATTTAACAAATGCATATGATGCATTTGTTGAAGAATTAGGAGATAATTTAATTTACGCTCCTGGTTATAGTATAAAAAATGAAACAATCGATATTGATTTAGAAAAAGAGGCTATAGAAATAGCTTCTAAAGCCGACGTTGTTTTAATTATGGCAGGATTAACAGATATATTTGAAAGTGAAGGCTTTGATAGATTACATTTAAATATACCAAATAACCATAATCATTTAATTAATGAAATTTTAAAGGTTAATAAAAATGTAATTATATCTTTAGCCAACGGAAGTCCAATACTCATGCCTTGGAAAGATAAAGTTAAAGGTATAATTGAACAATATCTAGGTGGAGAAGCTAGTGGGGAAGCATTAGCTGATGTAGTGTTTGGGAAAGTAAATCCATCAGGGAAATTAGCAGAAACATTTCCTAATAGCTTAGAAGAATTTCCATCAAATTATAATTTTCCTGGGGAACCTAGACAAGTAATTTATAGTGAAGGATTATATGTAGGCTACCGTTATTATGATACGGCTAAAGTTAAACCACTATATCCATTTGGATATGGATTGAGTTATACAACATTTGAATATAGTAATCTAAATTTAGAAGTAATAAAAAAAGAGCTAAAAGTAAAATTTGAAATTAAAAACACAGGTGAATTAGAAGGTAAGGAAATTGCACAAATATATATTTCTTTACCGGATTCTAAAATATATAGACCTTTACAAGAACTAAAAGGATATAAAAAAGTTTCATTAAAACCGAATGAGTCAAAAGAAATAGAAATA
>JAOZSU010000171.1:881-3169 GCA_029939475.1 Mycoplasmatota bacterium
AAGTCTTTGAAGCAAACCCTGGTGATGATATAACTCTAAAATTCCCTCATTTCAAAAATGGTAATCGAGTATTTTTATCTTCATTAAATGAAGAATCCATACCAGAAATAAATATCCCACTTACATCTTTAGAAGTTTATTATAAAGAAGGATTTAAATTAGAAAGTGGAATGTATATAGTTAAAATAGGTAAATCTTCAGAAAATATAGTTTTAGAAAAGAAAATAGAAATAAATAGTAAAGATAAATTTGAAAATGATAATTTACAAATTTATAAAAATATTACTAATAATTTTAATCCAACAAAAGAAGATTTCGAAAAACTATATGGTAAAGAAATACCAGAAATACAAAAAACTAAACCATATCATATAAACAGCGTGTTTAATGAATTTAAATCTACTTTAATAGGTAAAATGCTTCATAAAGCAATTACTAAACAATTCGTAAAAATGATGTCTCCTGAAAAAGAAAATGAAGCAATCATAAAAATGGTTAGAAATATGGTTGATGAGATGCCTTTTAGAAGTGTAGTAACATTTAGTAATGGCGCTATATCTAAAAGTAGAGCTCAAGGATTAATTGATCTCATGAATAAAAGGATAATAAAGGGTATCATTAAAACAATAAAGGGATAACAAAAAAAGCACTGTTTAAGAGTGCTTTTTTTACAATTTAATAGCTTCCTTAATTATTTTAACAAATATTCGAAGTTCCCCTTTGCTTTTAATATTTTCTGAAAGCATAGCTTTTTCTCGATATATTATCTTTTGAGCATAAGCTAAAAAGCTTTGAATAATAGTTATTAAGAAAGTATTTGGATCTTCATCATGAAAATTAATGCTTTCAAAATCTATTTTATATTCCTTTTTGAAAATAAAATTATCAGTTAATGCAGTTTTTAAAAAAGTGCTATATTTTTCATTGGGATAAGAATTATAAAAATAATAATCGAAAGCAGTTATAAATTTAATTTCTTTTTCTTTTTCTATAATAATATTATACATATTATCTAAGTATTTACAGAATTGATTATAATCTACTTTTTTATCTATATTAATTTTATTTATCACATCTGTAAAAGAAGACATACATTTGATTTGCAGATCAATTGCTAAATCTTCTTTATTAGAGTAGTAATAATAAAGAGAACGCAAAGAAATATCGCATTCTTTTGCAATGTCTCTCATCTTTAATTTGCCTATACCTTCTCTAATAAATATGTTGATACTTTTATTTAAGATTTCATTTCTTTTTTTAGCTTTTATGGGAGTGTCATTATAATTTAAATTATAATCCATATTATAAATCTCCTTAATTTACAAGATATTATGAAGATATTATAACATTTAAATATTTCTAAAACAAGAATTTTAAAAAATGTGTATTAAGCATTAATTTAAAAATTTATAAGAATTATTTTAACTTAAATATTTTTAAAATACAATATATTTTAAATATATATCTAAAATTAAGTGATATAATTAATCTATATTTTTATAAAATTTCTTTATATTATTAAAGGAGATAGATAATGGACGATGTAATTTATGAAGAATTAAGTAATAATATTAATAATAAACAAAGAAAAGTTCAAATAAAAAAGAATACCATTAAGATATCAAAAGAAGTATTTAAAGGAAATAAACATTTAAGAAAAATATCTTTTAATGAAGAATTACAAAAATTAGATGAAGAAGCATTTAAGGATTGTAAGGAATTAAAGACGGTATATTTTCCTTTAAATACTAAATTAATAAGTATACCAAGAAGTTGTTTTGAAAACTGTATTAATCTTGAATATTTTTCATTAGCTAGCAGCATTAATATTATTAATTCAAAAGCATTTGCTAATTGTAAATCCATAGAAACCTTAACAATACCTAACACTGTAAAAATTATTGAAAAAAATTCATTTGAAGGTTGGACTGAAAATCAAGAAATAGTTATATATAAAGATTATGGTGAGTTTATAAATTGTAATGCTAAAATAACCAAATTATTTATAGACAAAAATAAAAGCGAAGAATCTATTACAAATAAAAAGGAAGGTAAAAGATATTTCGCAGTTAAATGTAAATGCGGTCATGTTTCAAGAAAATATTATATACCAATTACATTTGGAATTATAGCTAATAATAAAAAAGAAGCCGCACTCATTGCTAGAAAAAAAGGTAGAGTAAAACATAATCACAAAGATGCTATTTTAAATAATTATGAAATTTCTTATGTGAAATATTTAAGAATTAAAAAAGAAAATAAAGAAGATCCATACTTAAATGTTTATA
>JAOZSU010000172.1:0-3158 GCA_029939475.1 Mycoplasmatota bacterium
ACATCAATATCCATTAATTCACCAATTATATATAATCCCGGAACTAATTTAGATTCCATTGAATCTGAGTAAATTTCATTTAACTTACAGCCACCAGCAGTAGCTTGGGCATCATGGAATGATTTACTTCCAGTAATCAAGAATCTCCAATCAAATAATAAATCTATTAATCTATTAATTTGATTAGATGATAAATCTTTTATTAATGTGTTTTGTTTTTCTATTTTAGCTTCATTTATAATAGCTGATATATATCTTTTATGTATTAAGCCAACTAAGCTTCTATCTACTGGTTTAGATTTAAATTGATTGAATCTTTTAGTTACTTCTTCTTTAGAAATAGCTGTGACTAAAGTCAATTTTATATATGTTTTTTTATTAGAATGAAATAATTCTAATGCTTTTCTTGAAATATCTAGTATTGCAGGTCCACTTATTCCATAATTACCAAATATAATATCATTATATTCAGATTGTATTACTTTTCCTTCACAAATTAAATCAACTTGAGTTGGCATTTTTATTCCAGCCAAGTGATTTAAATAAGGACTTTCCAATTTTAATTTAACAATTGATGGAAATACTTCAGTTATAGAATGCCCTAGTTGTTTTAAAAGAGTATATCCAAATCCATCACTACCAGATCTAGGCATAGATTTTCCACCAGTCGCAAGAATTACTTTATTCGCAAAAAATGTTCTATTATCTTCTAAAAATATTTCAAACTGGTTACGCTTATGTATTATTCTATATACAAAAGCGTTAGTAACTACTTCAATATTTAATCTTTCTATTTCATATAATAAAACATCTACAATGCTTGAAGCTTGTTCAGAAAGGGGATATACTCTTCCACGTTGTTCTACTTTAGGAACAATCCCTAGTCCTTTAAAAAACTTTATCGCTTTTTCAGGCCCAAAATTAGTTAACCCATATTTAACAAAGGTAGGATTATTATAATCACTACCTACAGTGTCTACATTAGTATAATTGCATCTTCCGTTTCCTGTGGCTAAAATCTTTTTCCCAATTCTTGGATTGCGTTCAAGAATGGTAACTAAAGCTCCATTTCTTTTAGCGATTATTCCGGCCATCATTCCACTAGCTCCACCGCCTATTATGAAAATATGGGGTTTTTTCATTAAATATCACCTTCAACGTTTTCTATTATTTATAACTATTTTAGCATGATTCATAATAATTTTATCATATTATTACACAATATATATCACTTCATACAAGATCTAGTCAATACAATATTAGATCCTGTATCTAAAATATTTTCAATCACAACAGAACCAATTTCCATAGGCTTAGTAATTGTTATTTTTGATAGTTCTTTCATAACATCCATAATTTTATCTTTAGGAACTGGTTTGTCTGTTTTTACACTTACTCTAGGTAAATCTTTAAATATTGTTTTTACTGTAGATGTGACTATTCTTTTTGGTGAAGTCATTTCCGTTTTAACATAATCGATTCCACGGATACATTTATTTCCAGTAATACTTCCATCATCATTAACTGTTATATGACAACCTCTTGGACAAACGATACAGATAAATTCTTTTTTCATTTTATCGCCTCCAAATTGATTGTGATATCTTGTGTATTATTTAATGCATCAATTTTGAGAGAAAATGTTTCCATTTCTGCAGGGACAATATACATCCTTCTCTTTGATAAAATAGTATTTTCTCCTTGCCTTACTTCTATTAAGCCTCTTTCAATTTTGCTTTTTGAGCGAAAAGAACAAATTATATCAGAATCAGGCCACGCAAAATCAATATATTGAGGAGAAATATAACTTATATTTTCTCCTGGCAATAATTTAATCATTTTATGTTCTCTCTTTGGATTATCTACATATTTAGCTGCATTATATCCTGCTCGTTCACTTTCTTTAGAAACATTATCAGCTAAATCATGTACTTGCAAAGCATTACCAGCCACAAATAAACCTTCAACTTTTGTTTCTAAGGCTTGGTTTACTCTAACGCTTTTTGTTAGTTTATCATATTCTACATCTAAAGAATCTAATAAAACAATATCAGGAATTAAACCTATTGATAATAATAAAGTATCTACTTCAAATATTTTTTCAGTTCCTTCAATTGGTTTAAACTTATTATTAACTTTTTGTAAAACAATTGATTTCAAACGATTATTTTCATCAGAATTGATTCTTGTTACCGTATGAGATAAATATAGAGGAATATCAAAATCATTTAGGCATTGTACTATATTCCTCGTTAAACCATTTGAATAAGGCATAAGTTCAGCTACTCCTAAAACCTCAGCTCCTTCAAGGTACATTCTTCTGGCCATAATAAGACCAATATCTCCACTACCCAAGATAAAAACTCTTTTCCCAACCATATACCCATCAATATTTAAATATCTCTGTGCGCTTCCTGCTGTTATTACTCCAGTAGGTCTATCACCAGGAATTATAATTGACCCTCTTGTTCTTTCATAACAACCTGTAGAAATAATAACTGATTTTGCAATATATTTCTGTATACCCTTTTTTAATGAAGAAGTATAAAGAATAAATTCATCTTTTACTCTAACTAATTTAATAACAGTTGTTTCTATTAAATAATCTATTTTTAATTCATTAAATTCTTTAATATAAATATAAGCGTATTCTGGACCGGTATATTCTTCTTTAAATACTTCGAGTCCAAATCCGTTATGGATACATTGATTTAAAATACCACCTAGACGATCTTCTCTTTCAATTAACAAAACATCTTTTTCTTCTTTTTTCGCTGATATAGCAGCTGCTAAACCGCTGGCTCCTCCGCCGATAACTATAATATCACGTTTCATTCTTTCACCTTCGTTTCTGCTTTAAAAAGATTAGATTTAGGTGAATCATATAAAGTATCTATTGGTGAACGAGAAGTTTCTCTAGCAATTATCTTCATCACTTTCTCTTCGCAATATCCACCTTGACAAAGACCAGAACCAGCTCTGGTTCTCTTTTTAATTCCTTTTATAGTATTAGAACCTAATTTTGAATGTATCGCGTCTACTATTTCTTTTTCTGTAATTTTTTCGCATTTACAAATAATATTTCCATATGTAGGGTATTTTTTAATTAATTCATGTTGTTCTTCAAAAGGCAATCTATGAAATTCTATTCGTTTTTC
>JAOZSU010000173.1:0-3147 GCA_029939475.1 Mycoplasmatota bacterium
ACCTTTAGGGTCTTTCATCTCATCATAAATTTTATATTCTCTAATAATTGAAGGATACAATCCAGAAAAATCGACTTTTACTGTATTATTATAAACTCCAGGAATACCAAAACTTATAGCACCTTCAAATTCAGTTTTTTCACTAGCTTTCGGTATAGAATAACCATTTTGAAAATAAGCTCTAACCATAAGAGAGTTAAGTTGAGACCCTGTTGCACTCTCATTCATTAATTGAAACGGTTTAGGTATGCTTTGTGTCATATAAAAAAATGATGGTATCATAAGATTATATAAAGCTAACGCATCATCGCTATCATCAACACAATATTCTTTAATTTTTTTCCTTTCATCTAAATTATCCCAATTATCTCTAATAGTACCAGCGTCATAAAATTGTCTGCCTTCCTTTATAAGGTCCTCATGTTCTATTATAGCTTTAAGACCATAACTAGGATATTTTCTACCTATATCATATTTCAGAGCTAAAAACCAAGTATCAATTAACTCTCTACCATGGATATGACATTTAAAATAATCATATGCCTGAGAGCCATCCTTTCGTATTTTAGAGGGTCTTCTAGCAAACTGTATAGTAGAACCATCCCTACCTAAATTAAGTGAATGTTGGCATAAATATTTACATCTAGTTGCTAAATAAGGTAAATCAAATCCATATATATTATGACCAATTATAACACTAGGATTTTTTTCATTAACCCACTCTATCCAACTTTCTATCATATCACCTTCAGTTTCATATTCATCTACCGAAAATAACTTCTTTTCTATTTTTTCACCAGCTTTATATGTATTGGATATTAAATATACCTTAGCGTCTCTTTTATTAGGGTCTAATCCGCTTGTTTCAATATCAAAGGATAAAGCTGAAACATCATCAACTTTCATACCCTTAAAATAAGTATAACCGTCTTTTATCATAACAGATTCTTTTAAATTAGCTACAGAAAAATTTTCTATATTTTTAACCCAATATTTACTTTTTGTTGTTTTATATGATCTTAAATCATCAAATTCTTGATAATATTTAAATTCTTGCCTACCCTTTAACTTATACGATCTACCCATCGGTTTAGTTTCTCTAACTAACCAAGGTTTAAACTCTTTAGTTTCGGTAGTAATAACACCAGGTGATTCCTCTTTATATATAACAATAAACCCATCTTCATTTTCTATGGATACTATTTTTTCAGTTCCATCTTTGCCGAAAATAAGAGGGTCATATTTTAAGTCTTTAGACAAAAAAAAGGTTTGGCCATCAGATAAACTGACAGTCAAACCCTCTTTCTTTATATCTAAATCATATTTTTTAGCATAATCATAAAGTAAATCTAAATCTTCTTTAGACAATATTTTAGACATTCAAACCTCTAATTATATAGTTAACTATTACAGGAAAAATTATAGCAAACGCTAATGTAAAACTAAAAACTAACATACTCAAAAATAAATAAAATTTATTCATATCACACTCCCACCTTTTTTAAAGGCATAATTTAATATATGAACTATAATATCAACCGTCCACCCATCACCTATTACATCTTGAGCTTGATTATATGATAGACTCTCGGTATAATTTAATGGTAAAGTTTGACCTAGCTTTAATTCTCTTTGTGTTAAAAAACGACAAAACCCATCAAACTCAATTAACCCACTATTAGGGCCTCTATCTTGTTTTCTGGTGATACATTGAATTGTTTTGGAATAAGTTATATTTTTACATTGTCCAATACCACTATCCGTTTTCCCGTTTCCGTTATTCCACATTTTAATTCTACTTTTAGTGAACGGAGTCTTATATTTCTTACAGTAATTAATATCCATATCTTTAAAATCCTGAAAATTAATATTTTTATCTTTTGGTAACTTTATATTAGGAATATTACTCCAATAATAACGTGATCTAGTTTGATAACTAACCAACTTAGAGTCTATAAGTATACCAGTAACACCTAAATACTCATCTAAAGCTGATTTATGAATTGGTTTCATTCGAATATTTTCTAATAAATAATAAGTTGGATTAACTTCTTTTAAAATTCTTAAAAATTCATAGAATAATTTAGATTTATCACCATCTAAACCTTTACTATTAATTTTAAGAACACTAAAATCTTGACATGGTGAACCACCCATAAGTAAATCTACTTTACCTATATTATAACTACCATTTTCAGTATGCAGAATACCATTATTATAGCTAACTTTAGTAACGTCACCTATGTGGATTGTCTTAGGAAAATGTTCTTTAGTTAATTTAATTGCATTCGGTTTAATTTCACTAGCATAATAATCATACTCATCTATATTTAATCTATTAATTGCTATTTGCCCACAACTTATACCATCAAACAAACTTAAAATATTCATTTCATACCCCATATTTTATTGTAATTCGGTATTACCGTTGGATTCACCAAAATCAAAGCTATCAATTTCCTCGAACTCACCCTCATCACCATTTTCGTATTCTTTTATGATTATAAGGTTATCTATTGGTATAGCTCTTGTTATATCATTATCATCGTTGATATAAATAAATAAGTCATCTGAATTAATAAATAAACCTATTACTCCCATAATATTATCATTAGCCATAGCTGAAATTATCACCCTTTTATTTATAAACATATTATTTAACATCATGATGTTCTCCTAATTAATTACCGAAAGGTTTCCAAGGAACTTTATCCCTTTCTTCTTGTTTTTCTTCTTCTATTACATCTAAAAGTGATTCATATATTAATCTATCATCTTTTGTCATATCTCTAACTAAAGACCTATTACCAACCCAACCAACTGGGATAGAATGTAAACTACCAAATCTATTTTTTATTACATTGATAACCATTGAGTTATCATAGTCTTTATACTTCATAGGTTGACCTGGTCTATATATAGCTAAACCAACTGATATACTTTGTTCTATTACAGATGACCCTTTTATTGATCTCATTGACATGATAGATTCTCCGGGTTGTATTGTTTTCTGTGTCTGCATTAATACAACCATTGCTACCCCATATTCTGCTGCTATATTAGCTAATTGTTGAGCAACAACTCCTGTACCAACGATAGGGTCTTGATAACCTGATTGGACATTTTCTAAATAGTCTACTACTACCC
>JAOZSU010000174.1:0-3145 GCA_029939475.1 Mycoplasmatota bacterium
CATGCAGGCAATTGAAAGAAGCGATGTATGCCTTATAATGATAGACGCCGAAACTGGTATTCAAGCACAGGATAAACATATCGCAGGTTTTGCCCAAGAAAATCATAAAGCGATGATTTTAGTAGTTAATAAATGGGATACATTAAAAAAAGATGATCATACAATGAAAGAATGGGAAAAGAAAATAAGATCTGAATTTAGATTTTTAAGCTATGTTCCTATTGTATACCTATCTGCGAAAACAAAGGCGAGAATGAAAACTTTATTTCCAATGATAGAAAGAGTATATGAAAACTATAATCGCCGTGTATCTACTTCAGCTTTAAATGAAGTAATCCAAGAAGCGATGATTCTAAATCCACCTAAAGAACACAGACAAAAAATAGTTAGAGTTTATTACGCAACCCAAGTAAAGACAAAATGTCCAACAATTGTATTATTTGTTAATGACATAAATTGTATGCATTTTTCATATTACAGATATTTAGAAAACCGTTTAAGAGAACGTTTTGATTTTTTAGGCACAGCCATAAATTTGGTGCTTAGAAACCGAGAATAGTCCATATTTTGATAAAATATGGATTTTTTTATAATAAATCATGGAAATTTCGCTATATCACTTGCTTTTTATTAATAATTTGTCTATAATTTATATAACAAATATAAGGAGGATATAAATATGAACAAATCAGAATTAGTTGCTCGCATAGCTGATTTAGCTGAATTATCAAAAAAAGATGCAGAAAAAGCTTTAAACTCAACTGTTTTAGCAATCCAAGAAGCACTTGTAAAAGGTGAAAAAGTTGTTCTTACAGGATTTGGAACATTTGAAGTTAAACAAAGAAAGGCTAGAGTTGGTCACGACCCTAGAACTGGAGAAAAAATTCAAATTCCTGCATTAAACGCTCCTACATTTAAAGCTGGTAAGGTTTTAAAAGAAAAAGTACGTTAAGCAAACAAAAAAGGCTTGTTAGTAAGCCTTTTTTTTGTGTCAAAATATATAATTAAATATTATATATACCATAAGCTCCAAGAGCGTAAACTAAGAACGAAATAAAATTATTAATAAAATGAACTCCTATAGTAACGAAGATGTTTTTCTTGGCCTTGTAATAAATATAACCAAATACCATTCCCATTAAAATATATGGAATTGCTTGAATAAAATCCCCATAGGAAATAACATGCATTAAACCAAAAACAGATCCGCTTAAAATAATACCACCAATATAATTTGTTTTTGATTCAAAAAAATTATAAATAACTTTTCTAAATATTACTTCCTCAGCTATAGGAGTAAATATACAAAGAAGTGAAAAAAGAAGAATCAATTGAAAAGTATCAGGAGTAAATAAACTTTTAATTACCATTTCATTTTCTGAGGTGTCTGTAACTCCTAAAAAACTAAGAATATAAGACGCAATAACTAAAGCAGTCCATACCCCAATAAAACCTATAACAATAGTACCTATATGATTTGAGAAATCCTTTTTAAATCTTAAAGCATCATATTTGAAAGCCTTCCAATCGACAATTAAAAAGGCAATAGCACTTACCATAACAGGTAAAAGGCCTATTAACACATAGAAATAATGACTTTCATCAAATCCTATATTTACTTCATGATGAGTTGGATAAAAATCAATATTAGCTGTACTTCCCAAAAAGAAAGTTTCGCCATCAGCGATATTTTCTTTTTCTATAGTTAAGGTATATGAATTATTATCATCATCAGTTAATAAAATATCTACATAAACAATAGGCAATTCTATTCCGGTTTCATTCTTCATGATAGAAAAATATCTAAAAGTATATAGAGTTGTCCCGTCTAGATTATCATAAGTTCCAAAAGTAGGGTCACTAACAGATGTTATATTATCTAAAATCATATCTTTATCAGGATATTTGATATCAATATATACCTGAGATAAAAAAGTGAAAAGAATCATAGATAAGATATAAATCATTAATAAAATACCATTTCTTTTTTGTAAATTAATATCTTCATATAATTTATCAATACCCTTATTAGAATTGTAATTTGAAGAATTATAGTCTATTTCTTTATCAAACAAATCATCGTATTCGTTCATTTCTTCACCTCGCTATTAATTATTATAATATATATATGTGCTTTTGTATATAGTTAGATTTGATTTTTATTTACCGCTTTTAATTGACAAAACCTAGGTTTCAAGTATAATAGTTTATATGATAGGAATGGAGTGGTACCTTTGGCAAAAAAATCATTCGCAGTTATTGGAGTAGGCCGTTTTGGTCAAGCTTTAATTGAAGAATTGGTTAGTTTAGAAGCTAATGTTTTAGTAATAGACAAGAATTTTGAAAAAATAGAAAAAATCGCAAAACTAGTTACTAATGCGATTTGTTTAGATTCCACTGATATCGATGCTTTGAGAGAAATCAGCATTTCTTCATATGAAACTGTAATCGTAGCTACAGGAATGAATGTCGATAATTCTATTTTGACAACTTTAATCTTAGAGGACTTAGGTGTTAAAGAAATCTATGTTAAAGTACAATCAGAATACCATGCTAGAGTAGTAGAAAAACTTGGAGTAGATACAGAACACCTTATCTGGCCAGAACAAGCCACAGGTAAAAGATTAGCTAAGATACTTATTTCTGGCAATTTCTTAGAATACTTACAATTAGATAATCAATATAGTTTTATCTCTATTAATGTATCTAAAAAGATAATAGGGAAAAACTTGCTTGAATTAGATATTCGCAAAAAATTCGGCGTTAATATCGTGGCTATTAGAAGAAATGATAAAATCATAATTCCAAGCTCACAAACACCTTTTGAGGCTAAGGATGAAATATTATTAATTGGTAGAAATGATTTAATACATAAATTTACAACTTGGTTAAACGGTAGAAAATTAAAAAAATAGAAAAAGGTTAAGATTTCTTAATCTTTTTTTTCTGTTTAATAGGGAAAACATGCCAAATATATGGTAAAATTAAATAAGGTGTATACTATGAAAAAACTAATTATAGCTACGCAAAACAAAAATAAATTTCAAGAAATAAAAGCACTATTAGCTCCTTTAAATATTCAATGTCTTTCATTAAATGATTTAAATTGGAAAGAAGAGATTATTGAAGACGGTTTTAGTTTTTT
>JAOZSU010000175.1:0-3140 GCA_029939475.1 Mycoplasmatota bacterium
ACGATTTCATGATGACAGGTACGTAAAAATGGCTGAAAGAAGCGCTATGAATCATGGTCGAACGAACCGCTCAAGAACGCTGAAGCGTTCAAACCGCTCTTTCCATTTTCCAATATCAGGTTTGAGAATAGAATTAAATGTACGTTGATGGACTTTTAACAAAACCAGGCGGTTGCTGCACATGCCGAAAAGGAGTGTTTCATGTTTAATTCCAAAAAATTATCAAATATTCAATTATCGATTATGGTGCTGTTGCGCGTTGCAATTGGGTGGCATTTCCTCTACGAGGGTGTTGTAAAACTATTTACACCCAATTGGTCGTCGGCAGAATACCTGACAATGTCGCGGTGGATATTTGCCGGTTTTTTCAACTGGATTGCTGCCACACCTGCGGTATTAAGTGTGGTGGATTTTCTCAACGTATGGGGATTGACTTTAATCGGGTTGGGATTAATCTTTGGAGCGTTTACGCGTACAGCAACCTGGGCAGGCATCATACTGTTGGCGTTCTATTTCGTCGCATACCCACCTTTTATTGGATTGAATTATGGTGTGCCCAATGAGGGACAATACTTGATCGTCAATAAAACATTAATTGAAATGTTTGCACTGGGTGTTTTAGCTTTTTTACCCACGGGCCACAGAGTCGGCATAGATCGGCTTGTCGCACATTGGAGGAAAAGCAGAACTACTCAGGCGTCTGATACGGCTGAAAGTGACCAAACAAAACAGCCTAATGAGCATTCGTTGAAAAGACGCGAACTGCTGAAAAGTTTGGCCACTCTTCCGTTTTTTGGTGCGTTCATTTATACTGTCCTCCGAAAAAAGAGCTTTGAAGAAAAACATCTTGTTGATGCAGTGACAAGCGCTTCAATAAAGCCATTTAATTTCTCTGGTTTAAAGGAATTAAATAGCCCAATACCCCACACTGAAATTAAGGGTATGCCATTTAGCCGGGTTATTTTAGGTGGAAATTTATTGTCCGGCAATGCTCATGCCCGTGATTTGATATATGTGTCGAAACTGGTCAAGGCTTATCATACTCGCGACAAAATTTTTGGCACTCTGTTGTTAGCGGAAAAATGCGGCATTAATACTATTTTGACCGGTGCGGGTCTCGCTCCAAAGATAAATGAATATTGGGATCGTGGTATTGGAAAAATTCAGTTTATTTGTGATGCTGTTGGACTGAAATATGATGCCAAGGGGCGCTCCAGCGCTGCTCCCATCCAGGAGTTTATGGACCGCATCCAAAAGGCGATTGACCAGGGCGCTTGTGCTTGTTATATCCAGGGGGAAACGGCAGACTATTACATGCAAAACAACAGGCCGGAAGTGATCGCCCAGGCTCTTGATTTAATACGGAAAAACAAAGTTATTGCCGGCATCGGCGCTCATCGAATTGAAACGATAAAAGCTTGCGTAGAAGCCGGGTTTGACCCTGCTTTCTGGATGAAGACATTGCATCATCACAATTATTGGTCGGCAGGACATCCGGAGTGGCATGACAATCTTTACTGTCCTAATCCCGAAGAGACGATTGCCTACATGAAAACAGTCAAGCAGCCGTGGATTGCTTTTAAAACTATGGCCGCGGGATCTATTCATCCAAAGGATGCGTTCCGTTATGCGTTTGAGAACGGCGCGGATATGATTTGCGCAGGCATGTATGATTTTCAAATGGTAGAAGATGTGAACATTGTTATGGAAATTCTGAATGGTGATTTGACTCGAGAGCGGGACTGGATTGTGTAAAAATTGTATTTTGTGGAATAGCAAAGATTTTCACCTAAATGATGTTCGTAAATCGTCAATGAAAAAAGAGATTTCAGATTGACGATAGCAGATTGCAGATTTACGAGGTTAAAAATCAGGAATTAACTGGATTATAATTAACTACATTTGGATTAGTGTGATAATCATGAGGAGAAATTAAAAATGGCTGCATCCAGGCAGCGCATGATAGACTGTTATGAATTTAACAATCCGGACAAAATTCCGGTTGTCTATCATTCTTCACAAGCCGGGCTGTATGTACACGGTAATAAATTGCTGGATTTGTTCAATAGGTATCCTTCTGACAATCCAATATCATTTGAATCGCTGTCAATGCCAAAAGCAGGGACAGTCAACAGCGATGGTCAGTATCACGAGTTCCGGCGAGATGAATGGGGCACCGAGTGGGAATATAAAATATTCGGTGTACAGGGATATCCGCATAAATATCCCTTTTCTGGTTGGGCAGAGGCGAGAGATTACCAATTCCCTCCGCTGGAATCAATTGACCGCTTATTGGTGGAAGAACAGCGAAAGAATTACCTTGTTTTTGGGGGTTGGATTTCAATTTTAAAAAGCTCCATGCTCTTCGACCAATGGATGAACTGTTAATGGATCTTTGTACAGAAGATAACTATTTGCTTGAATTTCTGGATCGGTTGGTAGATTACTGGTTAGGCACTATTGATACATTTCTTGATTCTGGTGTGGATGTAATTATGTTTGCTGACGATTGGGGAACACAGTCATCAACCATTATTTCACCGCAGTTGTTTCAAAAGTTTTTTAAGCCGCGATATGAAAAACTGATAGAGCCGGTTAAAAAGGCAGGAAGAAAAGTGTTTTTTCACTACTGTAGGTTTCTTGGCGAAATTTTTAATGAACTACTTGACCTGGATATCGACGGATTATGGCCTCAAATAAACCAGGCAGAAGCAGATCCAATGTTTGTTCGGAAATGTGTTGAATCCAAAGTAGCTATCTATATTCATCCCGACCGGCAAAAATTAATTCCATTAGGAACGCCGAAAGAAATTGAAAAAACAATCGGAAAATATGCAGAAAGGTATCACGAATTAGGAGGGGGTGGCATTTTTTATATTGAGATAGAAAATGATGCTCCTTTTGAGAACGTTAAAGCGCTTATTGAATTGGTTCATAAATATCGATAAGAAATTCAGAGATAACTGTTGCACTTGCTACTTGAATGCAAGTTTTAAGGAAGAGGATGCTTTCAATCGTAAAGCCTTGTATATGTATAATGTTGAGGGAGAAAACATTTCGAACTTGAAATTGAACACCAATAAATAGGAAAAAATTATCATGACAAAAAACAGACTAATAATAACTGCTGGAATATTGAC
>JAOZSU010000176.1:0-3131 GCA_029939475.1 Mycoplasmatota bacterium
ATTGAAGAAATTTCTTTTAAATTATCTTTAATATATAGATAGGAATCATAAGCCAAAGAATGTGTAATCATAACGAATTCTTCATCTATATTATCTTTTAATTGAATAAATTCATTAATTAAAAGATCAATTCCTTTACGGATATTTCCTCTAGCTTTTTTGCCTACTTTCATAGTACCATCGCGAACTTTAATAATTGGTTTGATTTTTAATACTCCACCCATTAACGCTGATAAGGCACTTAATCTTCCACCTTTGTATAAATAATCTAGTGTATCAATAACAAATTGGCTTCTTACTTTAGGAACTAACTCATCTACTTTTTCTTTAATTTCTTCAGCGCTTAATCCTTCTTCTTTGTATTTAGCAGCTTTTAATAATAAAAGTCCAATTCCACTAGATAAATTTAAGGAATCAATTAAAAATATATCTTCGGAATCTAACATTTTTTTAGCGGTGTAAGCGCTAGTAAGTGTTGCAGAGAATTTAGACCCAATACCAATATAGATAATTTGATAATTTAGGTCTAAATATTTTTTAAATATTTTATAGAAATCCCCTGGTGAAGCAGCTGATGTCTTTGGCAACATATTATATTTTTCTACTAGTCTATACATTTTTTCTGTATTTAAATCAACCAAATCTCTGTAGCTTTCTTCGTTAAAATTAACATATAAAGGAACGATATCAATTTCGTATTTTTCTAATAATTCCTTTGATAAGTCACAAGTACTATCAGATATAATTTTAATTTTCTTCATAATTCACCCTCGAAGTATATTATAACGAAAAATATATGAATTGTAAATATTCAAATTGAATGTTAAATATAATTCAAAATTTATATTTTAATGTTATAATAATCATGAGAGGTGAAATAATGTTAACAGTTCCAAAAGATGAGGTTGTTTCTAGTATAAAAGATATGATTATTGAAACTACAAAAACATTAGATAAATCCGTAGTTGATGCTTTAGTTTTCGCTTATGAAAACGAAGAAAATAAATTAGCTAAAAACATCTTAGATAAAATTATTGAAAATCAAAAAATAGCTAAAGAAGAGAATATTCCTCTTTGTCAAGACACCGGTCTTGTCGTTTGTTTCGTTGAAGTTGGTAGAAAACTAATGTTTGATTATGATTTAAGAGAAGCTATCAATGAAGGTGTTCACAAAGGTTATATAGATGGATATTTAAGAAAATCTATAGTTAAACATCCATTTAACAGAATCAATACTTCAGACAATACTCCAGCTATTATTCATTTTGATTTTATTCCTGGAGATAAGTTAATAATTCACTTAGCCCCTAAAGGTGGAGGCAGTGAGAATATGTCTACACTTAAAATGTTAAGTCCTACTGATGGACGTGATGGTGTTATAGATTTTGTATTAAAAACCATTAAAGAAGCTGGTGGCAAACCTTGTCCTCCTCTTATTGTAGGTGTTGGAATTGGTGGCAATTTTGAACATGTAGCTTATCTCGCTAAAAAAGCTATTTTTAGGCCAATAGATGATGAAGCTATTGTGGAAGAAGACAGATTATTAGAAAAAGAACTATTAGAAAAAATAAATAAATTGAATGTCGGTCCAATGGGTCTTGGTGGTAAAACAACTGCCTTAGCTGTAAAGGTTAATTCTGCCCCTTGTCATATAGCATCACTCCCTGTAGCGGTTAACCTTCAATGCCACAGCGCGAGAAAGAAAGAGGTGACTTTCATTGGAAAAAAAGCTTAATACACCTATATCTGATAGTGTAAGAACAAGTTTAAGGGTTGGTGAAGAGGTTTTAATAAATGGTGTAATTTATACCGCAAGAGACGCAGCTCATAAATTAATGGTTGAAGCTATTAAAAATGGTGAAGATCTTCCATTTAATTTTGAAGGACAAATAGTTTATTATGTTGGCCCTACTCCAGCAAGGCCAAATAAACCAATTGGTTCTTGTGGCCCTACTTCTAGTTATAGAATGGATAATTTAAGCCCTATTCTTATGAATAAAGGACTAAAAATAATGATTGGTAAGGGTGAACGTTCAAATGAAATGATTTCTGAAATAAAAAAAGAGAAGGCTGTTTATTTAATTGCAATCGGCGGTATAGGTGCTTTGTTATCTAAAACAGTTATCTCTAGTGAGGTTATTGCTTATCCAGAATTAGGTCCTGAAGCAGTTAGAAAACTCATTGTAAAAGATTTTCCAGCGATTGTCGCAATTGATTCAATAGGAAACTCTATATTTTAAAAAAAGCCCCCTATTTCTTGTGAAATAGAGGGTTTTATATTAATATGCTTTTGCAAAATATACGAGATGTTTTGCTTTTTTACCGCAAACTGGACAAGTTTCTCCAATTGGAGTTTGATCAAATGGCAAACATCTTGATGAAGCAGCTGTATCGGCTTTTATTTTTTCTTCACAAGCTTTATCTCCGCACCACATCATTTTAACATAGCCACCTTTTTCTTTGATTATCTTTTTAAATTCATTATAATCATTGGTTTCTCTTGTATTATCTAATACATTCATCAAAGCTCTTTGATACATATCTTGATGAATATGTTCTAATAAAGAAGGAATTGATTCAGCTACTATTTCTAAATCTAATGTAAGTTTTTCGCCGTTATAACGTTTAGCGATTACACACTTATTGTTTTCTAAATCTCTAGGTCCTATTTCTATTCTTAAAGGAATACCTTTCATTTCACTCTCTGCGAATTTCCAACCAGGAGATTTATCAGAATCATCAATTTTAACTCTAATAGACATTTCTTCTAATTCTTTCTTAATAGAAATACAAGCTTCCATTACTCCTGGTTTTTGACTTTGAATTGGGATAATCATAACCTGTGTTGGAGCTAGATATGGAGGTAAAACTAATCCTGAATCATCACCGTGAACCATAATTACTGCGCCAATTAACCTAGTTGATACCCCCCAAGATGTTTGATGAGGAAGTTTAACTAAACCATCTTTATCTTGGAAAGAAATATTAAATGCTTTTGCAAATCCCGTACCCAAATAATGAGTAGTACCGCTTTGCAAAGCTTTTCCATCATGCATTAAAGCTTCTATTGAATATGTATCATACTCTTTTGGCGAAACTCTTCACGACGATAGATATTGCTGATATGTACT
>JAOZSU010000177.1:0-3114 GCA_029939475.1 Mycoplasmatota bacterium
GGAAAGCTGAAAAAAAGTTAGCCAGAAAATAGGTGTATTATGAATGAAGTTATTGAGTTAGTAAAAGAAATAAAAGATGAAATCAAAGGTATTTCTCATGAGCAAACTCGTCAGGGTGTGTTTTTAGAGAAAAACGAAGAATCTATCAATAAAATGGTAGACAAGATAGATAATATCAATAAAGAAAACATAATCCAAACAAAAGATATAGCAGAGAATAAAGAATCGTTAGTTGAACATATGAAACAAACTACATTAGTTCGTGAATTAGTTGAACAAAATAAAAATATAGTTAAAAAAGAATTAAAGATACATGAAATAAAAGGTAACGAAAGATTATTGAAATTAGAAGCCCCTAAGAAATTTAGAAAGCAATTACTTGATATTTTATTAAAAGTTGGTGGTGGTGCTGGAGCAGCTTACGCTATCGTACGAATGTATGATTACGTAAAAACATTAGGTTGGTTTAGTTAATATGTCTTAGTCAAACATATTTTTAATGAAGAGAAGAGGGAACCGAAATGAGTTCCCTTTTTTTTTATTCAAATAATATTTCTTGTAAGAATTCAACATTAATATCAACATCTTCATCTCGAGCTTTACTTATAAAGTCCTCAATTTCGAGGATTTTGTTTTCTGGAATACCGTTTTTCACTTTATCTAGTAAATTATATGCAGTCTCCTCATCTAATTTTGATAATATAGTAATTAAAAACTTGTCGATAGTATCAGATTTAGTTGTACACGATGCTTCAGACTTAGCTAATATATCAGATGCGTATTCACCATCACCCAGTTTAATAAATAAGTTTAATAAATCCCTATCCATTGAATTAGTGGATGAATTACATAAAGACCTCATTTCTTTAGTTTTATGTATATTTTTACTTGAATACTTATATTCAATATCATTAGTTAATTCACCATCTTCATCTCTATAATATTTAACTACTTTTCTGTATTTACGTAAATCCCTATTATCTAATCTACTTTCGTTCTTAGATATTTGGATTATTGTTCCTTTTTTAAATTGATTTAACCACGCTTTTTCCATTACATTATTTTGAGCTTTGATAGTATCATCACTAATTATAATATAAGTGGGACTAATATCAAAATCAGCCCCATATATCTCTTTTGTTGCTCTAGCTAACCAATCTCTTTCTTCTTCATTTAACTCAGATAAATAATCATAATCTATATATTGATATCTTTGTCTTACGTTATGATTTCGATTGAGTGGGTCACGTATAAATTCTTTTTTTAATTTAACCACAATTACCTCTTCCATGATTCCATGATTCTAACTGAACCATACATTAACGCACTAGTTGAGAGAACTCCTAATAAGAAATACCCAGCTTTTTGCCACCCATTTAAAGGTACATTCTCTTCAGCATATTCCTTTAAGTTCTTTATACGCAAATCTTGAACTCTAGATTTCTCATTAAGTACAACAGCTAAATCTTCTAATCTTATAACTTTCTCTTTTGTTGCTCTTAATTCTTTCTCTTCTTCCATGGTAAATAGGACACCTTTATATGGTGTAATCATACCTTTATCAAGAACTTTAGCTCCATAAGAGATATTTAGTGAACATAAAATAATTAATGTACATAAAATAACTTTTAACATAAAACCCCCCTATTTATTCCAATAATCTTCTACATCAGAGTCACTTAAATCTGGTACACCATTTTCTTCAATATCAGCTATCTCATCTTTAAGTATATCTATATTACTTTGGATATCACTTTGTTGATCTTCTAAAACTTTATCAACTTCTAATACTGCTGGTTTTTTTCTGAATATTAATATAAAAGTAAATATTGTACCTAGGACAGCCAATAATGCACCACCCCATATTTTAATTTTATCAAATATCGTTTCTTTTTTATTTTCCATTTGTTCTTCCTAGTTTTTCATTAATAAACTTATTAAAATAAATATTATCCCAATTATATAATTTACCATTTATCGTTACATTAACAACTTCGGCATCATCAATGATAGGGCAATTGTTTTGACTTACATTAACTTTAATAATTTGACCTAAAAACTCATATGACATCTCGGTTACATTAGATTTTAATAATTGAGTATTACAACTTATCGACGCTAATCTATCAGCAAACCCTTGTTTGATACAATCAACACCTTCACACCAATACTCATTTTCCATTAATGCTCTAAATGTAATTAATGTATGTTTACCTTTGGTTCTTTTAACTGTTTGTTTATCCATAGATAATAATCTCCTTAACCAAAAGTTATAACGAGAGTCAAGTTGCCCAGGAAATTCACCACTAAAACCACCTTTAGCTTTATGTGCCATAAATACACCATGAGGTATAATATATCTATAATTTAAATTTTGTACAGTTTGAAATCCCATAGAACCAGCAAATAATGTAATAGTATCAATCTTACCTAAGGCATTAAGTCCATCCATCAAGTTTAACCCAGCTTGAATTGAACCACCCGGAGAATTTAGTATTAAATATAATTTAAAGTTTTTATTTTTTTTGTATTTATTAAATAATCTAGTGGCTTTAGCTAAAACTGCTGATACATTCTTTTCATTGAATGCCTTATCTAACACAATAAAGTTTTTTGGAATTAATTTAATCTTTTTAGGTGATCTAGCCATACTTACGTTTATCAAAAACAAAAGCGATAGCGTTAGTATCATTTTAAACATGTTTACCTCATAGTTTACCTACATAATTGTAGTTTAGTTAATATTATCATACATAAATGATAAAGTCAATAAAAGACAAAAAAAAGTACCCATAAAGGATACTTCTATTACAATCTTAAATCACCATACCACTTTTTTCTTATTTAATGCAAAACTTAACCCTAAATTAATAGCATCAGCTTCGTCGTTCTCATTTAAACTTAAATCTAAACAAAAATAATTATTAGCAAAATCAACAGATGATTGTTTCCAATCTTTACCTTTTTTTATACCTAATTTACTTCGCCAAAATGAAGTCGTTAATATTTCTAGCCTTTTTAATTGGATATCATCAAATCTATCTAAAACCATACCATGCAACATGGTTATACCTTTTATAGCTTTAACTCCACTCTTTAAATTAGGATTTATCT
>JAOZSU010000178.1:0-2420 GCA_029939475.1 Mycoplasmatota bacterium
ACGTCGATATTCCTGGATATGGATATGCAAATGTTAGTAAAAAACAAATCATGGAATTCAAGGTGATAATTGAACGTTATTTACAAAATAAATCAATAACCTTGGCTGTTTTGTTATTGGATATAAGAAGAATTCCAAATGAAGATGATTTATTGATGTATAATTATTTTAAAGAATTAGGAATTGAAACATTAATAGTACTTACAAAAACTGATAAATTATCTAATAATAAGAAATTCAATCAAATTCAAAAGATTAAAAAAACAATTAAACCAAGAGAAACAGATAAACTAATAACTTTCTCTTCTATCACAAAAGAAAATCGCGAAAAGATTTGGGCTTTTTTAGAAGAGCATATTTCGAGGTACCAAAATGAAGAAATATTACAATGATTTAGCTAATATATATGATCAATTAGTTAGGGAAGATATTCGCTTAAATAAATTTCCTTACGCAGCTTATAGCGATATTCAAGATATAGTTGCTGGATATATTTATGATAATAAACAAACAGCCAATATTTTAGATATAGGAATAGGAACAGCTTCTCTATATGAAAAGATAATGCCAGAAAAATTCAAATTAACAGGAATAGATATTTCCGAAAGAATGTTGGATATATCAAGGCTTAGAGTCCCAGATGCAACATTGATATTACATGATATTTTAAAGGGAATACCTGAAGAAATTACTCACATGAAATTTGATTATATTATTATTAATTATTTGTTTAAACATTTTGATTTAGAAACAGTTAAAAGTTTAATCAATCAATTAATCCCACATCTTTTACCATTTGGTAAAATTATTGTTGGGGATATTATGTTTTTGGATAATGAAAAAAAGAAGCTTTACCTTTTATCACATTCAGAGAAAATTATCCCAAGTTATAATTATCATACCTATAGTGATATAGTGTCTAATTCAAATAATCATCTATCATTTAATTTTATGGAATTAAATGATTATACAGGGATTTTAATCATTGAAAAATATTATGAAAGTACTTTACATTTTGAAGAAACTTTGATAAAATACAAGTCAAATACAGTGAAGTGGAATAGTAATCAAAAACAAAAGAATAGAGAGTAAACGGTTGGTGGAAGTTTATCTTTTGTCTTGATGAAGGTAGCCATGGAGTAGTTTAGGTGAAACTAAGTAGCTTAAATCGTATTGCTCGCGTTAAGAGTTTTGAGTGCTTATTTTATAAGAATAAAGGTGGTACCGCGTTTAATCGTCCTTTTTAAGGGCGTTTTTTTATTGGAGGTTTTTCATTTGAAAGAATCATATATTGAGTATATTAGGAATATGGTGGGAGATAAAAAAATCATTTTAAATTCTACTGCTATTGTAATACCTGATAAACAAAATAGAATATTATTACAAAGAAGATCTGACAACGGGTTATGGGGATTACCTGGGGGCTTACTTGAAATGGATGAAACTATAGCTGAAGGAGCCTTAAGAGAAGTTTTAGAAGAAACAAATCTCAAAATAAAAATAACTAATTTTATTGGAATTTTTGTCAATAGAAATATGGTTTGGCGTAATTTGGATAAAGCCACTGTCTATGCTTTTGGATTTGTGGGTAAGGTAGTTGGAGGTAATTTAAAGATAAACGATGAAGAATCTCTAGAATTAAGATATTTTAATAAAGATGAAATACCTTTAGTTCATAGTATTGATAATCAAAAAATAATTGAAGCTTATTATGAAAATAGATTTAATTTGATAGAGGGAGTGAATTACGATGGATTTAAATAAAAAATATAATCATTTAGAAGTAGAAAAAGATAAATATGATTTTTGGTTAAAAAATAATCTTTTTACAAGTGGAGACTTATCTAAGAAGCCATTTACTATCGTTATTCCACCTCCAAATGTAACTGGGAAATTACATTTGGGACATACTTGGGATAACACTATTCAAGATTTTATTATTAGAAGAAAGAAAATGCAGGGGTATGATACCTTGTATTTACCAGGAATGGACCATGCAGGAATCGCGACACAAGCAAAAGTTGACGCAAAATTGCGTGAACAGGGAAGAAGTCGCTATGATTTAGGTAGGGAAGAATATCTTCATATTGCTTGGGAATGGAAAGAAGAATATGCAAGTTTAATTCGTAAACAATGGCGCAGTATGTGCCTTGCCTTAGACTATTCTAAAGAGCGTTTTACCTTAGATGAGGGATTATCTAAAGCAGTTAATAAAGTATTTGTAGATTTTTATAATAAAGGGTATATCTATCGCGGCAAGCGCATTATTAATTGGGATATACAAGCTAAGACTGCTTTATCTAATATTGAAATAGACCACCAAGAAGTTAAAGGTGCATTATATTATATAACATACCCTTTTAAAGATAGAGAAGGTGGCCTAACAGTTGCGACAACGAGACCAGAAACAATGTTTGCTT
>JAOZSU010000178.1:2430-3106 GCA_029939475.1 Mycoplasmatota bacterium
GACACTGCAATAATGGTTCATCCCGAGGATGAAAGATTTTTGGATATTCATGGATTAGAAGTATATATTCCAACTACTAATAGAACAATTAAAGTAATTACAGATAAATATGTGGATAAAGAATTTGGAACTGGTATTGTAAAGGTAACTCCCGCACATGACCCTAATGACTTTTTAGTTGGAAAACGGCATAATCTAGAGATGCCTCTATGTATGAATGAAGATGGCACTATGAATGAACTTGCAGGTAAATACGTTAACATGAAACGTTTTGATTGTCGAGAGAAACTAGTTAAAGACTTAAAGGAAATGCGTTTATTAGAAAAAATAGAGCCAATAATTCACGCTGTAGGACATAGTGAAAGAACTAATGTAATAGTAGAACCTCGTCTTTCAGAACAATGGTTCGTTAAAATGGATGTCTTAGCTAAACAAGCACTAACTGAAAGTGAAGTAGAGTTTATTCCTAAGAGATTTAGAAAGATATTTGTAAATTGGATGGAAGGAATAGAAGACTGGTGTATAAGCAGACAGCTTTGGTGGGGACATCGTATACCTGTATGGTATCGAAATGAAGAAATCTACTGTGGTATTGAAAAACCTAATGGAGAAGGTTGGGTTCAAGACACTGATGTCTTAGATACCTGGTTTTCTTCAGCCCTATGGCCATTTACGT
>JAOZSU010000011.1:0-11740 GCA_029939475.1 Mycoplasmatota bacterium
TAAAAAATTAATTAGAAATCCTAAGAAATATTATAAGACCAATATAGAATAATTCAAATCTCATCATTTTTTAAAGGTGAGATTTTTATTATGCAATAATTTTACTGCACACTAATAATTTAGTGATATAATTAAGATGAAAGAATATAATTTTCTTTAAAAAGAAAAGAGGAATAAATATGTCAGTTAATTATATGGAGAAATTTGATTTTTCAAAGTTAGAAAACTATAATGAAAATGGCTCTATAAAGCCATCTCCCGACCAATATGTTGGAGAACTAAAAGCAGTAGATGATAAACTATTCTTTACATTTAAAGGTAGAGATTCTATTGATTATACTGATGAAAATTATAGTTTTATCAGCGGTAATACTTATCATGAAAAAAATATTTTAGTTATCCTTGAAAGTCCACATAGATTTGAATATGATGAACAAAAACGACCAGTTGGCCTTGTAATGGGAAAAACAGGTCAAAATTTTTTTGATTTGTTTACCACCGCTTTAAGTAAATCTCAACTTAAATTAAGAGATGGATATTATAATGTAATCTTAGCTAATGCTGTTCAATATCAAACGAGTTGTGGATTGAATCCTATTGATAGAAAATTAAGAGATAAAAACTGGATTGATATTTACGAAAATCATGGGGGAGAGTTAGATTTCAAAAAAAGAATATATTCAATAAAACCAAGATATACATTTAATTTATGTACAGGTGGAAGAAATCCTCTAGGATTAAGAGCTAAGGTTAATAATTCTTTAATTAAGTTTAAATTGATTAAAGGTAAACATTTTACCGATGGAAATCATCCCGCTTCATGGAATATCCACGGTGATACTAGAAACGCTATTATATATTAATAATAAGGAGATATATAAATGAGATACATTTATGGACCTGTACCGTCAAGAAGACTTGGAATATCATTAGGAGTTAGTCCTATTCCTAAAAAAACATGTAATTACTCTTGTATATACTGTCAACTTGGAAGAACTAATCACATGACTAATACAAGAGAAATGTTTTATAAAGTTGAAGATATAATATCTGAATTCGAAATTACATTAAAAGAAAATATATCATTTGATGTAATAACCATTGTTGGAGAAGGAGAACCAACACTATATCTAGGATTAGGAAAATTGATTAAAGAGCTTAAAAAAAGAACAAATAAACCAATAGCCGTTATAACTAATGGAGCTTTATTATATGAAAAATCAGTTAGAGAAGAATTATTGCTTTCTGATATAGTGTTGCCTACATTAGATGCTTATGATGAAGAAATATTTAAAAAAATAAATAGACCACATGGGTCTATTTCATATAAAAAAGTATTAGATGGCTTAATTAAATTCTCTAAACAATTTAAAGGCAAGTTATGGTTAGAAATGATGTTTATTAAAGGGTATAATAACGATTTAACAAGCATATTAAAATATAAGGAATTATTAGCTAAAATTAATTATGATAAATTATATTTAAATACCCCAATTAGACCGCCAGCTGAGAGTTTCGTAGAAGCTCTCCCTAATAAAAATATGAAAGAAATTGAGGAATTATTAGGAGGAATTTCAATAGATTTATTGGATTCAGAAGGTTTCTTTAGTGATATATCTGATCACATAGAAGCAATCTTAAGTATTATAAAAAGACATCCAATGAATCAATATGAAATTAAAGGCTTTTTAAATACTAGAAATTGTGTAAATATAGAAGAAGTAATACTTAAATTAAAACAAGATTCAAGAGTAGAGGTAATTAATTATAAAGGTTACTATACATTTAGACTTAAATAAGAAAAGGCCATATCAAAATTTGATATGGCCTTCAAAATAATAATTATTAACTATTTTCAGGGATATAAAAAGTATAAAAATTTAAATTAACCATAGTATTATCATTGGATAATATATTTATATTATAAGATTGCAAATAATATAATCTATCTAAGGAAATCATATTATCAATAAAATCTAAAGCTAATGTAGGATCGCTGGTAGAAAAAGATATAGTTATTTTTACAAATTTTAAATTATCATTAATTGTCTCATCAAATGGATTATCACTATCTAAATTAAAATCAACATTAAAATTATCTGCATCTAAAAGGCCTGATAAATCCCTTGTTAGAATGATTTCATTATAAATAGTAGCTTGTTTAAATTCATTTGGCAAATACGGTATAAGCTCTTCTACAGTTCTATAAGTTGCACTTTGTTCATTTAACAATAATACATTGATGTTTTGTTGGAGTTGACTATTTTCTGTTTGTAACCTTGATATAGTAGTAGTTGAATATACTAATATAATTACATAACTGATAATAACAATTAAGAAGAGAATTGCTAGAATAATAAGAGGCTTATTTTGTTTATTCTTTTTACCAAAAACATTATATTTACGCATAATACAAAGTCACCTCCATCGTGTTATCTGAAACATCAATAATAGGAGGATTAACAATCCATTTTCCTGTTGTTTTTGAACCACTGATTCCAAATTCTTCATAAAGAGAAACAGAAAAATCATATAAGTACGCTTCATCTATAGAAGTTAAAGTAATAGTGATTTCTTTATCGTAATCATTTAATTCTATATCTAATATTTCTATATTTGGATTAGATAAACTTAAAATATCAATGATATAATCAGTAGTTGAAGTAGATAATTCGGTTATTCTTTCAAAAGCATAATTATAATTTTTTTCAAAAGCACTCGAAGAACTATTATTTAATATATTATCCTCTAACATTTGTTGGTGGATTAATAAATTAGCGTTGATATTATTAAGCTCTTGAATATCTCTATTATAATTTACTAAAGGCATATATATTAGTGATATAGTTGAGAAGATAAATAAAGCTAAAATAAATATATAACTAGCAACTATATTATATGGTTTAAGTCTTTTAATTTTAAAATCTAGATTTTTGTCAAAATGCTTGGCTATTGCTAAAGAAGCAATTGAAGCTACATTTGAATGTTTATCTTTCCAAGATAAAGCACTATTAATATTGGTAATATCTAATTGTACAGAATTATAGTCAAAATCATCTATGTTAATAATATTATTATTTGACATAGCTTCGGTAAAATTAACTACAACAACATTATCAACTTTTCTTTTACCCTTTCTAAGATTGTATTGATAATAATTAGCGATACGTTCAATGAATTCTGAAACCATATTACATATGCCATCTTTAAATACTTCACATTCATGGTTAACTCCAAAAACTAACATATTGTTTTCAGCTATATGAACAGAAATATCATTATCTAAAACAGAAACAATGGCGATAGTTTTATTTATTTCATCTAAAGATTTATTAAACAAGTAATTGATATTTTCTGATAATAGACTCATATTAATGTTTATAATACCTATTTTTTCAAAAACATCAAAATAGTCTTCGATTATATCTTTATCGGTAATGAAAATAACAACTGAAATTTCTTCCTGTGTTTCTTCTTTAATACTATAAGTAAAAGTAGCTTCATTAAAAGGAAAAATTAAGGTTTTACCAATTTGACCTTTTATATAATCATTTATATTATCCTTATCAAGATCTTCTTTTTTGATAATTAACTCTCTAATAAGAATATTATCGCCCCAAAACACAAAATTAATGTTTTTTGGTATAAATCTTATTTCTTTAAAAGCTTTTTTAAAATTATTCAAAAGAATAAAAGGTTTTTTAATATAACCATTTTCAATAATACCATCTTCCAAGATAATATTTTTAGAGATGCTATTAGAATTATCTGATTTATTATAACAGTATATACCTATAATATTATCTGTTACAAAAATACTAGTTATGAATTTTCTTCTTCTCAATTAAATCACATCCCAAATAAATTTAAA
The DNA here is from genome assembly GCA_029939475.1 of Mycoplasmatota bacterium. GTDB lineage: Bacteria > Bacillota_I > Bacilli_A > Izemoplasmatales > Hujiaoplasmataceae > 4572-104. The sequence goes on from JAOZSU010000011.1 coordinate 3,872, forward strand.
TACCAACTAATTATTATATCACCATAAAAGTAAGTTATAAAGGTTCCTATAAATATAAATGGTACTAAAGGTAAATAATCTTTTTTTGATTTTTTAAATAAAATAGCGAATATTAAAGCTATAATGCTGGCAAAAAATAAAGCTAACAAACCATTCCACACAGTTATAGTTAAACCAATAAAGAAGAATAGTTTTATATCTCCACCACCCAAAGCTTCTTTATTAGTTACTTTTTTGCCTAAATAAGCAATCAAAAACATAAAACTAAATAAAAATAATGCTGAAAAAATATAAGTTAAAAATTCTCCTTGCAAAATCCTAACAATGACAACTATTACTGAACCTATTATCCAAACTTTATCTAAAACAATTTGATACAATATGTCACTTATTGTTTCTATTAAGAATACAGATATAAGAGTAATTGCAATAATCAATTCCAACTTAAAGCCTAATATAATATAAGAAAATACAAAAAGTAAACCGCCTAATAATTCATATAATAGATAATATATACTAATTGGTTTTTTACAATAATGACATTTTCCTAGATTAATTATATATCCTATTATAGGCAATTCATCAACAAACCTTAGTTTATGCTTACAATAATTACAAAAAGATCTTCCTGTAATATGCTTGTGCTGAGGAATTCTTTCACCAACAAGAAAAAAGAATGATGATAAGGTTGCGCCTAAGAAAAATATTAATAGGTATAAAATATACATACATCCTCCTGTATTAGCAATAACTTGTATCTTTACTAAAATTATACTAGTTATTGTCCGTTAGAGCAATACCTCATAACAATTATTAAAAAAGGTTCTCATTTGAGAACCTAATTTAATAGATTTAATATTTGTTTTATTAGCTTTCTGGATATACTTGGAATCCATCAATATAAATAGATGTATATCCTGAATCTACTGAAATATTAGATCCACTAACTGTAAATAGAGTATCACTTGAATCTATAGCTGTTGATCCTTCTTCATCTTCTGTTAAAGCAACATTTTCAGAGATATAATCGTTATCAAATAAATCATCCATTGATATTGCAGTATCATCAGAGTTTTGGAATGCATATAATTCAGCTGCAGATTGTATAGCTGACCATTCGGCTTCAGCTGCCCTTTGTTTTTGATTATTAATAGTATTACCAATTGTTGGGACAGCTATAGCTGCTATAATTCCAAGTATTACTAACACAGCAATAAGTTCAATCAAAGTTAATCCTTTTCTGTTTTTAAGCGTTGTAAACATTTTTATTACCCCTTTCAATTAAGCTATTTTAGATATTAAAATTATAATATAATAAACAAATAATTACAATATTTATTTAGAAAATATTTATATTTGTTCTCCTAGAGCTAACATTGGCATCATAATAGCTAATAATAAAACAGCCACAATTGCATAAACAAATATTAATAAAATTGGTTGTAATGCATTTTTAATTTTTTCAATTCTAATTTCAGAGACATCATTATAATATTCTGCAAGATTTACCATGAAATTAGGTATGTCTCCAACTAATTCACCTGTTGTAATCATTTTGGCCATTATTGGGTCAATATATTCACTCTCTTGAAAAGATTTTGAAAAAGATTGGCCATCTTTTATGTAATTAACTGTCTTATCTAAAACATCCTTATATATAACATTTTTAAGAAGTTCCCTAACCGTTTCAACTGCTAATAATGAATTTACTCCACTAGATAACATTTGTGACAATGAGTTCGCAATCATTATTTGATTAGATATTTGAATCAATTGTCCAAAAGCTGGTAGTTTTAAAAGAAAAGAGGTAAAAGCCTTATGTATTTTAGGTATATATTTATTCAGTATATAGATACTAGATATAAATAATATTATAAACAATAAAACGATTAATCCATGTTTTCCTACAAAATCACTTGCATTTAGAAAAAACGCAGTGATACCAGGTAATTTAGCGTTATCTAATGATTGAAATAAAGATGTGATACTTGGGAAAACAAACATAACCATTCCAACAGCTACTAAGATAGTCGCTGTTAGATAAATTAAAGGCATTCTTATAGTGCTCTTAATACTATTAGAAAGCTTCAATTGATTTTCGTAATAAATCGCCATTTTAATAATTGTTTCAGGCAGTTTACCAGATAATTCTCCCATCTTAATCATTTGAACTAGTATTTTAGGAAATTCTTTTGGATAAGATTCAAGGGATTCTGAAAATGTTAAGCCATTATTAATGCTTTGATTTAAATCAAATAAAAGTCGTCTTTGATGTTTGTTTTTTTGTTGTAAAGCAAGAAGTTCTAAAGCATCAATAATATCGATATCAGCTTTTAATAAGGCACCTAATTGCTTAAGAAATAAAATCAATTGTTTCTTAGGTAAAACATTATCTAAAACAATTTGATTTAATTTTGTAAATATATTAGAAACATCTTCAATGTTTTTAACTTTATAATTTTTAGATTCTAAATACTTTAAACAAGTATATTTATTAATAGTTTCAAAACTACCTTTAACGATCTTGCCGTCAGCGTTAATAGCTTCGTATTTAAATTTATGAAGTTTCATAATCGCCTCCTAATCGTTAGCTACTTTTAATACCTCTTCTAAAGTTGTTTCGCCTTTTTTAACACTGTTTAATCCAGAAATTAATAATTCAGTTAATCCTTCTTTTACTGCAAGTTTTCTTATCTCTGAAATAGGTCTATTTTGAGAAATTAATAATTCCATATCTTTTGATACAGAAAGTATCTCAAATATACCAAGCCTTCCACTATAGCCTTTAAAATTACAAGAAGGACAGCCTTTAGCTCTTTTTATTTTATCAATTTTAATACCGTTTCTCTCAAAAATCTCTTTTTCATTTTCCTTTAAATTATCCCAATAACTACATTCAGGACAAAGTCTTCTCACAAGTCTTTGAGAAATAACACCAGTTAAAGAAGAAGCAATTAAGAAAGGCTCAATGCCCATATCTAATAATCTACTTATCGTTTTAATAGAACTATTAGTATGAATAGTAGATAAAACTAAATGCCCTGTAAGACTAGCTCTAATAGATATATCAGCTGTTTCTTTATCTCTAATCTCACCTATCATTATAATATTAGGGTCCTGCCTTAGAATAGATCTTAAGGCATTTGCGAAAGTTAAATTAATTTCGGAATGAACTTGAACTTGGTTAACGCCTTCCATTTTAATTTCAACTGGATCTTCAACTGTAACGATATTAACTCCAGGATCATTTAATTCATTAATAAAAGCATAAAGTGTAGTGGTTTTACCTGAACCGGTAGGGCCGCTTACTAAAATAATACCATTAGGTTTAAAAATCATATTTCTTATGATTTTTTCTTCCTTTTTAGTAAATCCTAGATTGCTAATCTTATTATTAGAATCATTAATATTTAAAATACGCATAACTACTTTTTCGCCTCTAACTGTAGGTAAAGTAGATATTCTTAAATCAATTTTTCTACCTTGAATAGTTGTTTGAATTCTACCATCTTGCGGAGTTCTAGTTTCTGTGATATCCATTTTACCCATAACTTTAATGCGGTTAACCATTTGTTTATGAATTTTAATAGGGAGTTTTCTAACAGTATCTAATACCCCATCTATTCTGTATCTAATATGAGAAGATTCATCTAATGGATCTATATGAATATCGCTAGCTCTTTGGAATATCGCAGCTGTTAAAATTTGATTAACAAGTTTAATCATTGGAGTTTCTTCAGAGATTTCAATGATATATTCCTTTTTTTCCTCTGTAACTCCTAAATCCTTAAGAGTTTTAGTAAAAGCATAATGTTTTTCTATTTGAGATAATATTTCGTTTTTAGGAGCCGAAAAAGCTTTAGGTTGAAATCCTGTAAGCATTCGAATTTCTTCACCTACAGCGAATTGTAAAGGATCATTAGTCGCATAAAATAATTTATATCCTTCAATCTTAAAAGGCATTATTACATTTCTTCTACAAAAATCTTCAGTTAGATAAGACAAAATACTTTTGTCAATCTCTTGATTTTGAAGAGAAACTCTTTTTATTCCAGTAGATTCTTCTAAGGCCTTTAATATTTGTAATTCATTTACTATTTTTAATCTAATTAAAGTCTCACCTATTTTTTCTCCGGGTTTCTTTTTTTTAAGAGCTTCATTTAATTGTTTTTCAGTTATAATATTTTCTTTTATTAAAATATCACCTATACGTTTTAAAGCCATATTAATTACCGTCTTTCGGAATTATATTTTCTTGTATAATTTCTGGAGTAGGGAAATAAATTTCTCTATAAATAATTTCACTTTCAGTAGATGAATCTGGTTTGGTAGTATTTCTTGTAAAAGTAACAACTCTACCATCAACACCAGCTTGTTCAACTAAATGATAAATTGTTTCTGTATCTGTATCAATAACAATAACATTTTCAGTAGAGGCGTTTAATAATTCATTATCATAATATAAAGTTGGATAAGCTAGAATAGTTTCATCTGTTTTTGTAATTGTATACTTATTCGCAAATGGATAACCAATAAGTTCAAAAGTAATAGAAGTATTACTAGCCTTAGTTATTTTAATTGTATAATCAAAATCTAAAGGGTTATAAAAACTAAAATCATAATTATTGGTTTTTAATATTAAAACATTTAACCCTTCTTCATTCCATCCAAGACTATCGTGGTTTTGATTGAAGATATAGCCACTAAAAGGAGTTTTTTCTGTTATTCTTTCAATACCAGAAGCTAAAATACTCAATTGATTATTGTTAAGAGGTAAATCATTACATTTTTCTATAATAGAAAATCTATCATTGTTAGTGATTATCAGTTCATCTAATAAACTAGTTATATTATTTACATCACTAGTTTCAACATTATTTATTGTAACACTATCTATAATTGTTTCACTGAGTGAAGAATCGAGAAAATTCTCTAAATTATATATTTTAAAAATATTCATATCTTCTAGATGGCTTATTAGATTATCTAAAAACAAATCATAATTGAATGAATTTATGATATCCACAGAAAAAGTATCAATAAATTCATTTAATAAAATTGTCTTTGATTCATCGCTGATGTTAAATCTAACTTTATTAGTTTTGCTTTCTTGAATATCATTAATTGTTCTATCTATATCTAAATCAAAATATGAAAGATTCATATCTAAACTGTATTCTTGGTAAATGACCTTATAAGTAGATTTATTTTTCCATTCATTGACTTTGTTTGAAATAAAACTAGCATATTGAAACTCCTCTATATTTTCTAAATATATAGTTCCTACAATAGTTTGTTTATTTAAATTAAAGTATCCAAGAGAATTGAACATAGTATAAGAAAAGAACACAGATAAAAACAATAGTATAATAGATACTATAAGTAAAACTCTTTTTTTAATTGATAGAAATAAGCTGCGCAAAAGAATCACCTCTATAATATTATTATATCAAAATAATCTTTCTTAACAATAGATATCAAGAAAAGTTATTTAAAAGAAAATTATTAATTGAATCACATTTTTTCATAATATATATTATAATGATATTATAACAGGGAAAGGAGAGATTATTATGTTAAAGGTTAATAATAAAGGATTTACTCTTTTAGAAACAGTAGCTTCAATTGTAATCATCTCTTTTGTTGTTATAACTATTTTTACTATAATTGTTAATATTCGCACGCAAACATTTGCGGCTAAAGAAGAGATCAATGCTATTGAAGTTGCCTCTCTTATAAGAGACGAATTACAAAATAATCTAGATTATAATGATTTAACTTCCTTGTTAGATGAAGATTTAGTAATAACTTATGATAATTATGATGTTATTGATAATTTTCCAAGTGAAGTTTTTGAACATAATTTTAATAATAAAGACTACAGTAGTCTGATAACTATAACGTTCTATAAAATGACTAGTGACCATTATCGTTTTGGAGTTATTGATTATAAAATAACTATCAATTATTTTTCAAATAGAGAAGTTGAGTTAGAAGGTATTATCTATGAATAAAAAAGGATTTACCTTGATAGAAATTATAGGAGCATTAGTTATTTTAGGAATCTTAGTAACTCTATTAACTTTTGTTTTAACTTTTTATATTAGAGCTAATGAAAGAATTTCAATTAGCTCTTCAGCTAATGAACAAGGTAATCTTGTGGTTAGAAGAATACAAGCAAAACTAATTGATTTAAGTCCCACAACCTATGAATCTTGTTCGGGAGAATCTTGTTATATTTTTAAAAGAGAATTTGCATATGAATATAATGAATCTACAAATAGAGTTGAATTAGTTGTCTATGATGAGCCTATAACCTATAAATTAGAAATTAAAAATAATTCAATTTATATTAATGATGAATTATATGAATTTAACGATTTTACATTAAGTCCTGATTCAACTTTAAGTGTAGAAGAAGAATCAGATCATGTGTATATAAATATAAATATTATCATTGTTTCAAAAACAAATGATTCATTTGAATATTTAATGAGTTATTCTTTCCAAAAGGAGGCGATACCAAATGCTTAATATAATAAAAAATAATAAAGGTATGAGTTTGCCTATTATTTTAGCTATCTCCTCTTTTTTCATAATTTCAGTATTTATCCTAACTACAGTAGTTTTATATCAAGCTAAAGCTCGTGAAGCTGATTTCAATTACCAACAAGAATATTCACTTGCACAATCAAAAATTAATGCAACGGTTAATGCGATTGTAAATAACGATGATTTGTCAACTGATTTTTTAAATGATTTATCGGATTTTTTGGATGTAGAAATAACTCAGTATGATTCATCAACTATAATGATTTCTTCTGATCTTACAAGTGGTAGACTCGTTAAATCATATTTGTCAAAAAATAGTGAAGCAATATCAACTACTGATGAATATTTTGAAAATACCGGGTTTGAGGATGATTTTGAATTAAATCCTTTAATTACACCAGCTTCTTTATTAAACAGTTATTTAGATCAATATTTTGAAGAAAATTTTGATGGTGTTAGTTATGTTGGAGGATTTACAGATATTGATAGTATCGTTGAGTATATTGGAGAATTAGCTGATAAAAGTGAAGGATTTACGAAAATTAAAGCTAAAGTTTTAACTAAATCAAAGAATCCAACAGTAAATGGATACTGGTATATTGATGGGAATTTAAAAATGCGTGACAAAAGGAATTTAACAATACCTGAAGGTTATATATTAGTAATTAATGGGGATTTAAAGATGGGAGAGAAATCTACACTTAAAGGAAATGTTATAGTTAATGGGGATGTAACGATTGATGGGAATTGGAGGAAGTATGAGACAGTAAAAGCTACTATTTATCTATCAGGAAGTTTTTATGGAAGTTATAGAATGAATTTAGGTGATGAAGATAGACCAACTTTTATTTTTTCTGAAAAAAAAATAGAGTTTGATGATAGAACATATGGCACCGCTTATTTATTAGCTGATGAAGTTGAAGGATATAGTTATTGGAGTTGGTGGGGTGCTGAATCCACTACAATAGATGGTGGAGTATATAGCGATGACAAAACTGATATAATAGCTTATGATTCAGATTTAGATGAAAGTAAATTATATGATTATGGAGTAGCCGCTAGTATTGAAAGTTCAAGTGGTGGTGAGGGAGGCTTTTTATTCACTAATCCAGAATAAAATTTATATTAAAAAAAGCAACAAAGTTGATATCAACTTTGTTGTTTTTAATATTAAAAATCAAATTTCCTAAATATATAAGGAAAAATAAAGGATAAAATTGTATAATTATAGTAGTATAATTAAAATATATAAGTGATTGCTAGGTGGAAAAAGCTATGCAATTAAGTAAAAGAAAATCTAAAATAATATCAGAATTT
>JAOZSU010000012.1:0-11601 GCA_029939475.1 Mycoplasmatota bacterium
TATTATTCCTTCCAGAATAACGCCTCTTCTATTCTTTTTTCTTGAATATTCCTATCCTTGACATTGAACCTATATTTATTAAATTTTTATACAAGTTTAATACGTATTTTACCAGAGAAATATTCAATAATAACAACAACAGGAATAATACCCCATAAACAGACAGCGACAATTCCAAAGTTAAAGCTTCCAAGTGCATCTAATAGAGTAAACCCAATTCCTCCAGCTCCTACCATACCCAAAATAGTTGCATTTCTTACATTAATTTCATAACGATAAATCGCAATAGAAATAAAACTTACAACAATTTGTGGTATGATTCCAAACATAATCTTTTGAAGTGTGGTAGCTCCAGTTGAGTCTAAAGCTTCCAAAATACCAGTATCAATATCTTCAATGATTTCAATATATAGTTTAGATATCATACCTACGCTTGATACTGCAATTGCTAACACACCGGCTAACGGTCCACCTTGTACTCTAATAAATATGATACCCCAAATAAAGATAGGCACTGTTCTAATCATAGCGATTAAAGTAGTTCCAATTCCAGAAATTACTTTGCCTGTAATATTTCTGCTTGAAAAAAATGCTAATGGTATGGAAATTAAAGCTCCTAAAATAGTCCCAATAAATGCAATCATTAATGTTTCAAACATTAAATATGGAACTCCATAGGTTTCAAAAGTTAAGAAATATTTAGAAATAACAAGATTATTAGGATTACTATCTGGCCAAATGAAAAATTTGAAAATATTAATAACAATATCTAATCCATCACTATTTACGCCCTTGAAATTTAATGCAGAAAAGCTCCATGCAGTTAATATAAATATAGCTGTAAATATTAGTAATTTTTTAGGCCAAGTTCTTGGAGCGGCTTTTAATACTTTAGCTATTTCTGGACTGATTTGTAATTCTTCTTTTTTATTTTTATTATTCATCGTCATAACCTCTTCCTCAAGAATCTAGAAGTATTTTCAATAATAATAACTAATAGAAAAATAAATAAGATAATAACAATAATCCTATTATTGTTATTAGGTATCTTCATAGCATTATCCAAATCAAATCCAATTCCTCCAGCACCAACATATCCTAAGATAGCCGCATATCTAATATTAATTTCAAATGCATATAAACTTATAGAAAGGTATATAGGTAAAACAGAAGGTAAAAACGCTGTTATAAAGCTTCTAATTTTAGAAGCTCCGGTAGATTGAATGGCGACAAATCCTCCCATATCAAGTGTTTCAATTCTCTCATATAACATTTTAGAGACGATTGCAAAAGTAAACACAGCGATAGCAATAGTACCAGCTAAAGCTCCTAAGCCAAATATTAGTTTAAAAAATGATGCATAAACTAATATTGGTAATGTTCTTGTAATAGATAAAAAAAGTCTAACTGAATTGACTACCAATTTACTTTTAATGATGTTTTGGCTAGCCAAATAAGCAGCTGGAAAAGCAAAAATAGCCCCCATTAGACTACCTAAAAACGACATTTGAACCGTTTCTAGAATAGGATCTACAACTCTAGACCAATACGCCCAATCTACAGGAAAGAATCTTGATACATATGAGAATGGTCCATATTTAAAATTAAATAATTTTGAAAATATTACAATTAAAGAAAAATTAGTAACATTAGAAGCAACTTGAAATACCAAAACAAAAAGAATTAATATATATGGTAATATAGGTTTTGGAGGAACAACAACTGTTCCATCTTCTATAGTTATAGGTGAAGGAATAAATATCTGTTTTATCCCCTTAAAAACACTTTTAAAAAATGCTTTCATAATTATACACCCATTATATCAACATCAGTTAATTCGCGCCCATATATCTTTGTCAATAAATCATTATCAACTTCTGAACTTAAACCATCAAATATGACTTCTCCATCTCTGATTCCAATTACTCTTCTAGCATATTTTAATGCTAAATCAACATGATGCATATTTACGACAACTGTTATATTAAATTCTTTGTTTATTTTTTCAAAATCTTGCATTACCTCGGTTGCAGTTACAGGATCTAATGAAGCAACAGGTTCATCAGCTAAGATAATTTTTGGATCTTGTGCTAAAGTTCTTGCTAAAGCAACTCTTTGCATCTGGCCTCCACTTAACTCATCTGCACGAGAATATGCTTTATCCAAAATTCCTAGTTTATTTAAAGCGTTTAAAGCTAATACTTTATCCCCTTTATTATAAATGCCTAATAATGCTCTCCAAAAAGGAAGTTCAGCTACTCTAGCTGCTAATACATTTTTAAGTACAGTTGTTCTTGATATCAAATTAAAAGATTGAAATACCATTCCTATTCCTCTTCGGAATTTAAGTAAATCTTTACCCTTTAAAGTTTCATCAACAACGGTTCCATCTACTGTAAGCTTACCTGATGTAATTTCATGCATTTTGTTAATAAGTCTAATTAAAGTAGACTTTCCTGCTCCACTAAGACCAATTACCGCAATAAATTCTCCTTGTTCTATAGTTGTGGTTACATTCTTTAAAGCAACTACTCCATTAGGATATATTTTCCCCACATCTTCAAATTTAATCATTTCGTCCTCTTTTCAAAAAAATGAGGCTTGTTTTAATTTAAACAAGCCCCAATTTTAAACATTTTTTTATCCTTCAGCTATTAAAGCTGCAGCTCTAGCTCCATCATAATCTTCATCAGTTACAATTGTATAACCTTGGTGAGAATATATAGCCATAACAGCTAAGCCAGCTTCAGTTTGTGCAATGTTCAAGAAAGCTTGTTGAATTGCTGCGATAATTCCATCATCTAAATTTACATGACTAACAGAAATTGTGTCATTCATAATATTAGATGTTACACCAATTACGTCAGTTTCTGCCCAAATAGATTCTTCTCTTCCATAAGTTGAAGTCCAATCGTCCGCATAATCACGTCTTGCATCTGCGTAAATTGTACCAACATCACAAGTTCCAGCTGCTAAGCTTGACATTGTATCACCATATCCACCAGTTTGAGTTACAATACCTTCGATATCATCAAATCTTTTACCAAAGTTGTCATCTAACCAAATTGCAGGATATATATATCCACTTGATGAAGTTGCTGAACGAACACACCAATCTAAATCTTTTACATCGTCCCAAACTAAAGTATCACCATTGTTAACCTTAGCTGCTACTTCTCTACCTGCTTCACTAGGTCCGGCAATAATAAGTCCTTTATAATAAGCTACTTGGTAATCAGGATCTCCTGTTGTTGGTTGTCCATCATTCCAATCTTTTGCATCCATGCTGTCTTTATTCAATCCAGCTCTTGTAGCTGCTAAAATAACTTCAATAGGGCTATCTGCAATATCTTTATATGCTACATAAGTACCTCCAGGTAAGAAAGCAATATCCCCGGTTCCACCTAGCAAAGCTTCACCAGCAGCCTCATAAGTTGAACTTACAAGAACTTTAACGCCGCCAACTTCATAACCTAAGTTAGCTAATTCATCTTTTAACAAACCTTCTAAAGGTTTTGTAATAGTTAATATTTCATCTGCTGGTCTAGATGGCACAAAATATACATTAAGTGTCATATCAGAATAATCTACTTTGCTATTACATGCAGTTAATCCAATAACTGTGAAAACAAATAACATTAAAACTAATACTTTTTTCATTTTTTCCCCCTCAACTATAATAGTAGTGCTTTACACTTGTGAATATTTTATACTATTTACCTAATAAAATCAATAAGAAAAACAAATATAAGTTTTGATTTTTAGCTTTTTTAATAAATACATCATCTTTATGAATTTTCACACAGATCCTAATCAAAATTTAATAGATATATTATTAAATTGATTAAATTTAATTGCATAGTATTGAAAGTTTAGTTTAACTCAGAAATAAAGAAAATATGATGATATGAATTTTAATTATGTATTTTTAAATTTTAAAAGGCATTATTCCTTTTGGGATAACGCCTTTTACTTTTATTATTTGATTAAGTAACTAATTATTCATAAATGCTGAAATCAATATTGCTAAAAGTTTCACTATTTTTATCTTTATATCCTGTAGCAAAAATAATATCATATGTTTTTTGTGGATCATCAATAGTTAAGACATCAATTGGTGAATAAGCTGTTTTAGCCCCATCAATTTCAGGACCACCAGTTAATCCATCTAATCCATCTTTTCCATCTATGATGTTTTTAGCAATAGCAATAGAATCTTTAACTAATTTAGAAACATCTTTAAATACTGTCATAGTTTGAGTTCCTTTACCCTTTATTGGGTCTCCCATCAAACTTGCCAATGTGATATCAGCAGCATCTTGCCCAGTAGTATAATAATGAGCATAAGGATGAGTTAATTTAGCAAATTCTTGACGAATTGCAGTTGAAGTATCGTCATTTGGCGCTAATACATAAACATCTTGTTCAGATTTATCAGCATCACCAATTTGAGCTACAACAGCTTGAGCTTTCAAAGCTGCAGTACCACTATTCCAATCAGTATCAACTGGTAACATAGCAGCTTGTAATGCATCTTTAGCTGCATCATCAAATGTAGCTTCTGTATAATGTGATAAACCACTAAAAGTATCTTCAATATTTATAATATTAAATATATCTAATACAGGTTGTAATTCTTCCATTGCTCCACCAAAGAAATATGTAGCATTTGGCCAGTCAGCAACACGTCCTGCAAAAATAGCTAAATCGCATTTATTATCTACAGAACATCCATTAGCTTGAGCTTCTGTTTTTAAATGTTCACCCATTGCTTTTCCAACATTCCAACTATTGAAAGTTGTATAATAATCTGCATGATCATTGGCTGATTTTGCCATACGATCATGGGCAATTAATATTACTCCAGATTCATGAGCAGCTTGAACAGCTCCAGCTCCAGAACCTTCTGCAGTTAAAATAATAACTTCCGCACCATTTGCAATCAATGCTTCGACATTTTGTACTTCCTTAGATTCATCACCTTCTGAGAATAAAATCTCGTATTCGTAGCCTTCACCTAAGGCTGCTAATCCAGTTTCGAAGAAAGCACCATCTTGATTGGCCCATCTTTCTTCTGATGCATCTGGTAATACTACTCCAATTTTTATTGTATTTGAATTACCACAAGCTGATAATGATACAACAAAAATCATAAGCAACAATAAACTAATAATTTTTTTCATTTGTTTTCTCCTTCTCTCCTATTTTTATTATTAAGCACTTTAAGTGCCATTAACACATATTATTTTGTAATAAAATCCTCTTCTCTTGCAATTCTAATCTTATCTTTTATCTTATTAAAAACACCCTGTGCATTTGTTAATTTATATTCATATTCAAGAATATTTTCATCATTTTCTTTCTTTGCCTTTGCTAAAGCAGCTTTAGCATTAATATAATTCATTTTAGCTGTTTTATAATCATTTCGATATTTTTCTTTTGCATAATGAATTCCAACTAAATCAATTGGCCTAACATTTCGAGTAAATATATCAAATATAACGGCTAATAATAATACACCACCTAAGATTATTGGTTCAATATTTGCATTAACTCCAGCCAATGCCATACCATTTTTAAGTGACATAATTACAACAGATCCAATAACAGCATTTACTACCTTTCCTATTCCTCCACTCGCGCTAGCGCCACCAATGAAAGCAGCGGCGATTGCGTACAATTCCCAGAAAGGACCATGGTTAGGTGAAGTATTTTGTAATCTCGAAGCATACATTACTCCACTAAATAACGCCATAACTCCCATAGAAATAAATACAATTACTATTATTTTTTCAACATTAATCCCTGATAGTTCAGCTGCATCAGGATTCCCTCCAACAGCATAAATTCTTCTACCTAATGTTGTATTTGTTGTCACCCAATGATAGAATGCTACAACAAATGCTGTAATTAATAATAAATATGATATACCACGATTTGTGGCAAAAGCCCAAACTAAATATGATATTACTGCAGTCATAAATACTAATTTTGTAACAAATAATTCTATTTTTTCGTTAGGGATTCCTAATTTTTTGTGTTTTTTTCTTGTAAGAATACCAAAAATAATAATAGCGAATAGTATTAAAACGCCTAAAATTAATGTAATCATATCTATTCCACCAATTTTTAACGTAGGCAAATATCCAACACCAATTTTTTGAAAAAATGCATGTGTAGTTGGAATTGTTCGATTATTCGTTCGAATCATCAATAAGCCTTTAAAAATAAACATACCAGCTAGTGTAACAACAAACGAAGGCACTTTAATTTTAGCAATAAACAATCCCTTAATAATTCCAACAACAACTGTAATCATTAATGCTAATAATAAAGCTACTAGTAGTGGAACACCGTTATTTTCAACCGCTACAACTACATAAGCCCCTAAAAAAGCTCCAATATAACCTACAGATAAATCAATTTGCCTAGTAACAATTACTAAAGTCATTCCAACTGCTAAAACTGCAACGTAAGCAGTTTGATTTAATAAATTAGTGAAATTAATAGGCCCTAAAAATACTCCTCCAGTCATAATTGAAAATATAATGAAAATAACAAGAAGTGCTATATACATACCATAATCCCGAATATTTGTTTTAAACATAGAGATTAATGTCAAAAAATACTTTTGTATTATCCAAATAAAATTATTTTTTTGTTCCATTTTTTCCCCCTACGCGATTGTAGCGCTTTTCATGATTTTTTCTGGAGTTGCTTCATCAATAGTAAACTCAGCAGTTTGTACTCCTTCAGCAATTACATAAATTCTATCACATATACCTAAAATTTCTGGCAATTCAGACGATATAATTAAAATGCTCATTCCTTTAGCAACCAAATCATTGATAATTGTATAGATTTCATATTTTGCACCAACATCAATTCCTCTTGTTGGTTCATCTAAAATTAAAATTTCTGGTTCAGCAAATAGCCATTTACCAACCTGTACTTTCTGTTGATTCCCACCACTTAAATTTTTTACTTTTTGCAAAATTGATGGTGTTCTAATATCCATTTCTTTGACATATTTCTCTGCGAATTTATTTTGTTTGAAAAAGTTCAAAATACCAAATTTACTAATTTTTTGTAATCTTGATATCGTAATATTTTGTGCTAATGTTTCAGTTAAAATTAAT
Organism: Mycoplasmatota bacterium; assembly: GCA_029939475.1. Lineage (GTDB taxonomy): Bacteria > Bacillota_I > Bacilli_A > Izemoplasmatales > Hujiaoplasmataceae > 4572-104. The sequence goes on from JAOZSU010000012.1 coordinate 7,140, forward strand.
CCATCTTTTTTTCTATCTTCGGATACGTATGCTATACCTGCATTAATAGCATCTTGAGGATGATTTAAATAAACCACCTTACCTTTAACTATAACCTTTCCATTCACCCTATATTTCTTTGGGTTACCAAAAATACTAAGTGCAAGTTCTGTTCGTCCGGCTCCCATTAAACCAGAAATTCCAACAACCTCTCCTTTATGAAGTTTTATATTAGAATCAGATACTATATATCGATTTAAATTCTTATCAAATGAATTTAAATGGACTGTTTCAAGTACGAGTTTTCCACCTTTATATTTAGGGCGTTTTGGAAATATATCTGGAATATCTCTACCAACCATGTTTCTAATGATTTCTTTTTCGTTGATTAAATCTCGAGTCATTCTTGTAATTGTTTTTCCATCACGTAATATAGTAAGAGAATCGGCGATTGCATCAACTTCTTTCAATTTATGAGAAATCATAATCGAAGTAATACCTTCTTTTTTTAATTGAACTAAAAGATTCAATAAAGTTCTACTATCGTCTTCATTTAGAGCTGCTGTTGGCTCATCTAAAATTAACAGTTTTACATTTTGACTTAGCGCTTTGGCAATTTCAATAAGTTGTTGTTTACCAACTCCAAGAGAACCAACCAAGCTATAAATATTAACATTAAGCCCGACCATATCTAGATATTTCTTTGCTAAACGTTTAGTTTCATCCCAATTAACAATATTTCTTTTTTTCTCAATTTCATGACCAATAAATATATTTTCATAAACAGTTAAATTAGGAAACAAAGCTAATTCTTGATTGATTATTACTATACCTTCAGCAACAGAATCTTTTATTCCATGAAAATGCCTTACTTTTCCATCAAAATATATATCTCCATCAAAACTACCAGTAGAATAAATACCACTTAAAACCTTCATTAGCGTTGATTTCCCAGCTCCATTTTCTCCAACTATAAAATGTATTTCGCCTCTTTCAACATGAATATTTACCTCATCAAGCGCTCTAACGCCTGGAAATGTTTTGGTAATTGATTTCATTACTAAAATATTATCTGGCATTTTTCAACTCCTCTTTTACTTATTTTATGTATATATCAAATTATAAAATTGTATATATAAAGAAAAAACTAATGTGTTTATTTTATCATTTATATGAAACTTTGTAAAGATGTTGAGCATATTTACAAACAAATAATATATGTGAAAAACAATATCTTTATATATTTAATCTATTTTTTTAAATAATGGTTTGATTATAGGATAAATATTGTCAAAATATTTATATTTTCTATCATATAATTTTACTAAATCTAAAATAGGTTTATACAATTTGTCTATTGTGACAACTTTCGAACAAGCTTCCTCTACACTTTTATAGGTTTTACATCCTACCATAGCTAATATGGCAGCTCCTAATGCTGGTCCTTCTTCGATTTTAATTGTCTCTATTTCTACATTCATTATGTTAGATAACATTTGAATCCATATATCACTTTTTGCTCCACCACCAGTAATTCGTATTTTTGTGATATTTACCCCTAAACTTTTTATTAATTCAAATGTATCTCTCAAAGCAAATGATATTCCTTCAATTACTGCCCTATCCATATTTGCCTTTTTATGTTCTAATCTAAGTCCTATAAACACCCCTCTTGCATAAGGATCGTTAATTGGAGATCTTTCTCCAGTTAAATATGGTAGAAAATATAAATCATCATTTGGATTTGTTTCTTGAAGTTGTTTAAAGAATACATCGTAATTATAATTTCCAAATATTGATTTTGTCCACCACTGAAGAGCTCCACCGGCATTTAACATTACACCCATTAAGTGATATTTACCATTACTGTGAGCATATGACTGTAAATGACTTTTATCATCAATTTTAAAAGTATCTGAGGCTACAAATACTACTCCACTAGTGCCTAATGAAATACTACAGTCTCCATTATTTGTAATTCCTGTTCCTATAGCGCCAACTGCTTGATCTCCACCACCTATTATTACTTTTACATCTTGTGTAATATGTAACAAGTTCTTTAATTCAGATTTTAAATTACCGATAACTTCATAGCTTTCAAAAATTTGAGGAAGTTGTGATTGATTAATATGAAGAATTTCAAGCATTTTTTGACTATATTTTCTATTTTCGACATCAAAGTATAATGTCCCTGATATATCACTTACATCACTAGCAAATATTCCTGTTAGTTTATATGATATAAAATCCTTTGGCAACATTATTTTGGCAATCTTATTAAAAATTTTAGGTTCATTATTTTTTACCCATAATAACTTAGGCGCAGTTAATCCAGTTAAAGCAATATTACCAGTCTCTTTAAGTAATATATCTATACCAATATTATTGTTTAAATAATTTACTTCTTCGATTGTTCTTTGATCATTCCACAATATTGCATTCCTTAATACTTTATCTGATTCATCTAGAATAACAAGTCCATGCATTTGTCCTGAAAAACTAATACCTTCAATTTTAGATTCATATCCTCTTATTAGTTTTTTTAATCCCTTAATAGTTTTTTCATACCATATGTTGGGATCTTGTTCAGTCCAAGTAGGTTTGGGGATAATCAATTTATATGATTCAGTCTCAGTTTTTATAACTTTCCCTTCTTTTGTTACAAGAATAAGTTTAACTCCTGAAGTTCCTAAATCAATACCAATAAACATATAAATTTCTCCTATCCAATAATATATTGGTTAAGTATAGATTCTATTAATTCTTGTCTACCTGATTCATTAGCATCTAATTCTTTTTTATTCAATATATAGTCTTCTAATTCTTTAAAACCAACTTTGTTATTAACTATTTTTTCGCCAACTCCTCTAGTATATGAACTATATCTTTTCTTTAAATTTTCTTCTAATACTTGATCTTCCCATAGTTTAGCAGCGACTCTTAATCCAATAGCAAAAGTATCCATTCCTGCAATATGTGCATAGAATAAATCTTCAGGCGTAAATGATGGTCTTCTTACTTTAGCATCAAAATTTAATCCGCCTGTAGTTAATCCGCCCATCCTAATAATTTCATACATGATTAATGTTGTATCATAAACATTGGTTGGAAATTGATCTGTATCCCATCCTAATAATAAGTCTCCTTGATTAGCATCTAAGCTTCCTAACATATCATTATCAACTGCTAATCTTATTTCGTGATTAATTGTATGCCCTGCAAGAGTAGCGTGATTTGTTTCTATGTTTAATTTAAATTTATTATCAAGTTTATATTTTCTTAAAAAAGACATTACTGTAGCTGAATCAAAATCATACTGATGTTTTGTAGGTTCTTTTGGTTTAGGTTCTATATAGAACTGTCCTTTGAATCCTATTTCTTCAGCGTAATCTACAGCCATATTTAATAAACGTGCAAAATTATCTTGTTCTAATCTCATATCAGTATTTAAAAGAGTTTCATAACCCTCTCTACCGCCCCAGAATGTATATCCTGCGCCGTTTAACCTTTTAGTTATCTCCATTGCCTTTTTTATTTGTGCTGCCGCAAATGCAAAAATATCAGCGTTTGGGCTGGTAGCTGCTCCATTTACAAAACGAGGATTACTAAATAGATTTGCAGTACCCCACAATAACTTAATTCCAGTACGTTTCATCTCTGATTCTATAATATCTACAATCTCATCTAAAAGTTCATTTGTCTTTGCTAATGTATCTTGTTCAGGAGCGATATCTCTATCATGAAAACAAAAGTATTCTATTTGCATTTTTTCCATAAATTCAAAAGCTACTTTTACTCTTGTTTTTGCTTTTTCAATATTATTTTTATTATCATCATCCCATGGTCTTAACATTGTTGGAGCTCCAAATGGATCAGTTCCTAATCCAGTTAATGTATGCCAATAAGCCATGGAAAACTTAAGATGATCTTTCATTTTTTTTCCTAATATTATTTCTTCTGGGTTATAATATTTGAATGAAAATGGATTTTTACTATTAGCTCCTTCATATTTAATTTTATCTATATTTTCAAAATAACTCATGCTTTTCTCCTCTTTCTATCTATTTGATAATTGGTTTTATTTATGTTATATTTATTTTATAAAGTAAAGAAGGATAATATTATGAAAACTTTAAACTCAAAAGAAGTTAAACGCTATAATACAAATATCGTTATTGAGAAGCTCGTTGAACTTCGTAAAACTTCGAGAGTCGAACTTGCTAAAGCCACAACACTAACACGAGCTACTGTTTCATCAATAGTTTTAGAATTAATAGAACGTGATATTGTTAAAGAAACTAAAGAAACTGTGAGAACCAATGGAAGAAGCGCTAGAGTAATCGAACTCAATAAAAATGCTGGAAGAATATTAAGTATTGAGTTATTAACTCATTCCATTTATGGTGTTGTTACTAATCTATATGGTGAGATTTTATATGAAATTTCTAACGGAGTAGAAACTACTGATTTTAATCCATATCTT
>JAOZSU010000179.1:0-3067 GCA_029939475.1 Mycoplasmatota bacterium
TAGTCATAAATTCTCAAGATGATAAATTAGCAGAAAAATATAATCTAAGACCATCTGTTGGTTTAGCGGCTCCACAAATAAATATATCCAAAAAAATGTTTGTTATGTATACAATGGATGAATCTTTTGAAAAAGAATATAAATTTGCTGTAGTTAATCCAAAAATAATTTCTTTTTCAGAGCAACAAACCTATATTCCTGGTGGAGAAGGATGTCTTTCTGTTGATGAGAATATAACTGGACTTGTAAAACGCGCTAAGCGTATTAAAGCTAAAGTTACTTTAGTGAATCTTGAAACAGGTGAAACCGTTGATAAAACATTAAAGTTAAATGGTTATCCAGGAATTGTTTTTCAACATGAATATGATCATTTATTAGGTGTTTTATTCGTAGATAAAATGAATAGATATTTACCTGATATTGAACCTATTCATTTTAAAATTCCCGAACAAGAAAAAAGTGCTCTTTCTTAAGCACTTTTTTTATTTTTTATTAAGCTTGCTATATTTCTTGCATAGTCTTTGACTTCTTCAATTTGAGATTCAGATGGAATGAATTTTATTCTTAATCCTTCTGCTGTTTTAAAAAATAACTGTTTCTCTCTTTGAATTATATTATTTACAGCTTCACCGCTCCAGCCAAAAGATCCAAAAGCTGAGGCGATTTTATCTCTAGTCATTTCATAATCAAGAGATGATAATAAATCCCAAACTAATTTTACGGTGTCTCTTAAAATAGTTGAAGATCCTAAAATAAAAGCATCACAGATTGGAATTTGTTCAATAATTTCCTTTAGATCTGTATATATTAAATCATAGAGTTTAACATATATTTCATTATCAAATTCTTCTTCTAATGTTTCTTTGATTATCTCAGCCATTTTAGCAGTATTACCATATGCACTTGCATAGGGAATCAAAACTAATGGCTTATCTAATTTTACAGGTAGTTTACTCCACTTATCATAATAATTGATAACTTTAGTTAAAAATGGTTCTTCTAAAATAGTTCCATGAGAAGTACAAACCATATTTGGATTTAATTCAATTACACGGTTTAACCCCTTTCTAACATAAGGTAAAAAAGGATGCATAATTGCATTAAAATAATCTTCTAATAATTTTTCGTATAACTCTTTGTCTTTTATATCATTAGCTCTAATGATATTAGATGCATAATGAGCTCCAAAGAAATCACAAGTAAATAAAATGTTATCTTCCTTTAAATAGGTAAACATAGTATCTGGCCAATGTAAATTTGGTTGAAGAAAAAACTGTAAAGTTTTATTGCCTAGTGTTAGTTCTTGTTCGTCTTTTACTCTATTTCCGTTAAATTCTATATTTAATATTTCTTTTAGATTAGCTAATGCTGGAGCCGAAGCGTAGATTTCTAAATCAGGATTTTCTTCAATTAAATATCTAGCTGTCCCAGAGTGATCTGGTTCTGTATGATTCATAATTAAATAATCTATATCCTTAATATCGACATGTTCTTTTATATGATTAATAAATTCATCCTTAAACTGAAGTTTAGCTGTTGCAATTAATGCGATTTTCTTACTTCCTATGATTAAATAACTATTATAAGTAGTTCCAAATTCAGTTTCCATAACAATATCAAACACTTTTAGTTTATAATCTATTACCCCTACCCAATATATATTTTCGCTTATCATAAACTTATTTTTATTCATAAATTACCACCTTTATTCAATTATACTAAATATAAAGATAAAAACCAAATATAGTGGTGATTTTTCTTGAAGTATTATTGACAGCGCTGTTTTTATTTGATAATGTATTTAATGATAGAAAAAATTAAAGGAAGTGTAATAATGGAAAAATATGTAATATTGACTGACTCATGCGTTGATTTGCCATACTCTTTAGCAAAGGAACTTGAGTTAATCATTATACCTCTAAAAGTTACTATTAGGGGAAAGGAATACCAAAATTTATTGGATGAATCAGAAATATCTTCAAAAGTTTTTTATAATATGTTGAGAGAAAAAGAAACAGCTACTACAGCTCAAGCAAACCCTCAAGATTTTATAAATCTAATGATACCATTGCTTGATAAGGGATTAAATATATTATCTATATCATTTTCAAGCGCTTTATCTGGTACTTATAATTCTAGTTTAATAGCTAGAAAAAAATTAGAAGAAGATTATCCTAATAGAAAAATAATTACAATAGATTCATTATGTGCATCTATGGGGCAAGGGTTATTGGTAACATATGCAGCTAAGATGAAAAAAGAAGGTAAATCCATCGAAGAAGTTGCAAAATTTGTAGAAGAAACTAAAGTTAATATAAGCCATTTATTTACAGTTAGTGATTTAGGACATTTAAGACGAGGCGGAAGATTATCAGCGTCAAGTTTAATATTAGGTAATTTATTAAGTATTAAACCATTGTTACATGTTTCTAAAAAAGGTGAATTAAAGGTTTATGGAAAAGCTAGAGGAAGATTTAAATCATTAAATCTTTTGGTTGATAGAATGGTTAAAACTTATGATTCAAATAAAAGTAAAATGATATATATATCACATAGCGATTGTATAGAAGATGCTGAATATGTTAAAAAACATATCATTGAAAAGCTAGGGGTTTCTGAAGATATGTTTACTATCAACCCAATTGGTCCAGTTATCGGCGCTCATACAGGTGTAAATACATTAGCTATATTTTATATTGGAAATGAAAGATTTTACGAATAAAATCATTTAATCGAGGTGATTGTTTAATTACAATCATCTTTTTAGAATAAAAACATGATTTTTTTATATATGTAGATTTTAATTATAAACATATGTATAATTAATAATAGATAAAAAGAAAGAAGGAATTTATTATGTTATGGGTAACAAGAGAACATGTTCACGTAGATAGAGTTGCGTGTCCTTGGTTAATTAAAAATTTCGTTGATAAAGACGCTGAATTTAAATTTGTTCCTAGAGATGTAGATCCAGAGTCAATTACAGAAGGTATTGTTTTTGATATGAAGGGAGTTGAACTAGGTCATCATGGTGATGATTGTTCTTTTGATTCTATTATTAAAAAAT
>JAOZSU010000180.1:0-3048 GCA_029939475.1 Mycoplasmatota bacterium
AAGTTATTTATACTGATAAAGCTAAAGAACAAATTGAAACTTATAAAAAACTTGGTTGGGATAAATTAGCTATATGTGTTGCGAAAACTCCTCTATCACTTACGGATAATGGTAAAATCAAAGGACGTCCTAGAGACTTTACAGTTACAGTTAGAGAATTTAAACCTTCTCTTGGAGCTGGTTTCATCGTCGCTATGATGGGTAATGTTATGACAATGCCTGGGCTTCCTAAACATGGAGCTTATATGGATATGGATGTTATCGATGGTAAAATTATAGGTTTATTCTAAAAATACTAGAAAGGAAGACAATCAAGAAGAGATTGTTCGTTTAAAGACATGAAAAAAGACAAAGTTAAAATAGCAATTTGGGGATTCGGAGCTATGGGCTCTGGAATGGCAAAAATGATACTTAAAAAGGAAGGATTTGATATAGTAGGTGTTTCTGATACTTATATTGAATTTAATAATAAAAGTATATTTAAGCTTTTGAATATGGAAAATCCATATGACCATGATGTTATAATTGAAGCTAATATAGAAAGAATTTTAAAAGAAGAGAAACCAAATCTTGTTCTTCTAGCTACTGATTCATTTACTAAAAATGCATTTACTAAAATCAAATTGATAGTTGAACACGGATGTAATGTTATCAGTACTGCAGAAGAAATGGCATTTCCTTATGCTAAAGAACCCGAGTTATCTGAAGAAATGGATAAACTAGCTAAAGAAAATAAAGTGACTATTTTAGGAACTGGTGTAAATCCAGGAATGATGATGGATCTCTTAGCTATATTTATGACAGGGGTTATGGAAGATGTTTTAGATATGAAAATATCTAGAATAAATTCACTTTCTCCTTTTGGACCTACAGTTATGGAAGAACAAGGTGTAGGTTTAACTGTTTCTGATTTCAATGATAAATTAAAGAAATCTGAAATTTCAGGACATGTTGGTTTTATTGAATCTACACATATGATAGCTAAAGCTTTAGGTTTAGATGTTTTAAAATTTAATCAAACAATGTCTCCTATTATTACTTCTGTTGATAGAAAATCAAAATATGGTTTTGCTAAAGCGGGAAATGTTGCTGGAGTGAATATGCAAAGCAAGGCAAAATTATCTAATGGAAGAATTATAGAAATGGTTCATCCTCAACAAATAGAACCAGAAACTGAAGGTGTAAGCACTGGAGATTATGTTAGAATTGAGGGCAAGCCTGCTATTAATCTTTCAAATGTTCCTGAAGTTGAAGGAGGAATTGGGACTATTGCAATCTGTGTTAATATGATTCCTCATGTTATTAACTCTAAGCCAGGACTAAAAACAATGATTGATTTACCTGTCCCAAGAGCTATTATGGGGGATGTAAGAAATTTAATAGATGAGGAGTAATAAAACCATGATTAAAAAAAATTCATGGGTACAAATCAAAAAAACAATTTTGCAACCAAATGAAAGAGCTAGTCATTTACCAGAAGAAACCAAAAAAGTTCCCTTAGAAATGTGGGTAAAAGGAACTCTTTTAGAGGATGCAGAACTTAACTCTGAAGTCAAAATCAAAACTATAACCGGACGTATTGAGTCTGGTGTTTTGATTTGTGTGAATCCTAGTTATATGCATACATATGGTGAATTTGTACCAGAAATATTAGAAATTGATAGAATTGTTAAATCAGCTCTTTTTGGAGGTGACTTTAATGAATAACTCATATGATGAAGTAATGAAACGTAAAAATCAAATCATGAAGAATTCTGTAGGAATTAATTATGATAAATACGAGAATAAATATATTAATTTTGACTATGAAACAATGATGAATGATTGTGGTTTTTCTCTTGAAGAAGTTAGAAAAATCCAATCAGAATACGGTGTTGGTTCGACTCCATTAAAAGAGTGTAAAAATATTACTGCTCTAGCTAGAACTGTTGCAAAACCAGGATATGGTGCAAGAATATTCATTAAAGATGAAGCTTTAAATGATTCAGGAAGCTTTAAGGCAAGACGCGCAAGCATCGCTTGTTACCAAGCTAAAAAGCTTGGCTATAAAGGTGTAATTGCGGCTACTTCTGGTAATTATGGAGCTGCAGTTGCTAGTCAAGCTGCGAAACATGGTTTGAAATGCATAATTGTTCAAGAATGTTTTGATTCACATGGAATAGGACAACCAGAAATAATTGAAAAAGCAAGAGCTTGTGAAGCTTATGGAGCTGAAGTTGTTCAATTAAGTGTAGGCCCTGAATTATTTTATAAGTTTTTACTATTGCTTGAAGAAACTGGATATTTTAATGCATCGCTTTATACTCCTTATGGAATTATGGGAATAGAATCTCTTGGAGCTGAATTAGTTGAAGATTGTATTAAACAAACTGGTAAAGTTCCTGATATGGTAGTTTGTACTAATGCAGGTGGTGGTAATCTAACAGGTACCGCAAGAGGATTACATAAAACTACTGATAAAGATATTAAGATTATTGGTGCTTCAGTCAACCTTAAAGGGTTACATATGGCAAGCGATGTCGATTTCAATAAGAAGTCTTTTACAACTGGACATACTGGTTTTGGATTACCTTTTATAATTAACCCAGATAGAAGTGATGTTCCAAGAAGTGCTGGTAGACCTCTTCGCTATATTGATAGATATGTTACTGTTAATCAAGGAGAAGTTTTCTTTATTACAGAAACTTTAGCTGCCTTAGAAGGTATTGAACGCGGTCCTGCGGGTAATACTTCTTTAGCTGCTGCTTTTAGTCTTGCGCAAGAATTAAAACAAGATCAAATAATAGTTGTCCAAGAGACAGAATATACAAGTGCTGGAAAGCATCACCAAGCTCAACTAGCTTTCGCAAGAAAAAATGGTATAGATATCTATTTTGGGAATCCTGAAGAAGAAATTCCAGGTAAATCTATTGTTTTACCTAAATCAATAGATTTAATACATGCCAAGGATTTGGATTTAGACATAATAAGAAAAAAATATATACAATATCAATTATCAAAAACTAAAAAACTTACAAAAAAAGATATTGATTATTTAGTTATAGAAAG
>JAOZSU010000181.1:0-3038 GCA_029939475.1 Mycoplasmatota bacterium
CAATCTTTCTGTTAGAGTCTTTTGGTAAATCAATCATAGTTCTACATGGCGCCTTCGAGTAACGCGTCAACCTTGCTCAGTATTTGAACGTCTTCATACCAATTCAGTTCGATGGCCTTTGCCGGGCATTCCGCGGCGCAAACTCCGCACCCATGGCATAATGCAATATCGATTTCACTCACACCGTTTTCATTGATCCTCGGGGCATGGTACGGGCACGACCGGACGCATATGAGGCATGACGCACATTGATCCGCATTTACCTGTGCGGTTACCGCCGATAATGTCAATTCCGGTTGTGATAAAAATGTCGTTGCCCGGGAAGCAGCGGCAAGCGCCTGTGAGATGGATTCTGACAAAAGTTTGGGACTGTGGGCGGTCCCACAAACAAAGACGCCTTCCGTGGCCATATCCACCGGCCTTAACTTGACATGAGCCTCCATAAAGTGGCCTTCCGCGGTACGAGCCAGTTTGACGATGGAAGCAAGTTCTTCGGTGTCTTCAGCCACCATCCCCGCGCTTAGTGCCAGAATATCGGCACTGACCCGGAGGCTGGAACCCAGCACATGATCCTTAAAGGTTACCATCACCCCCGCTTCAGATGATTCCACCGTGGGCGGGTCTTCGGGATCGAATCGAAAAAACAATACGCCCAGTTTCCTGGCTTCAGTATAGTAATCCTCCAGGAGCCCATACGTCCGGATATCCCGGTAAAGGATAAAGACCTGGGCATCCGGTTGAAATTTTTTAATGTGAAGGGCGTTCTTAATCGCGCTCTGACAGCAAATCCTGGAGCAGTTGGGATTTTCTTCGTTTCTGGATCCGACACACTGAATCATGACCACCCGGTTGAGATCTTGAGTCCCTTTTTCTTTAAAACGTTTGGATAGTTCGACCTGCGTTACGACCCTTTGGTCCTGGCCGTATAGAAATTCTTTGGGGCGGTATTCAGTGGCTCCGGTAGCCAGAACAACCACGCCATGGTCGATCTTTCTTTCATACATACCCGGTCCCACGAGAACTTCGGTGGTGAAATTTCCCTTGAATCCGGAAAATCCGACAATAAGAGAGCGGGTCAAAACCTGTATTTGGGGGTGGGTTGTCACCTTTTGAATCAGTCCTTCCAGGTAACTTCCCACATCCGCCCCATCAATGGTGGCGGTCAGGCGATTTGCCATTCCGCCCAGTCTTTCCTCTTTTTCAATGAGGATGACCGGAAAACCCTGATCTGCAAGACCCAGCGCAGCATTCATCCCGGCCACCCCACCGCCGATGACCAGCGCTCTCTTAATAACCGGAATCTTTTTTTCATGTAGCGGGTGCAGTGTTGCAGCCCGGGCCACGGACATGCGAACCAAGTCTTTGGCCTTTTGCGTGGCCTCTTCCGGGCTTTTGGAATGAATCCATGAATTCTGGTTGCGGATATTTGCCATTTCAAACAAATATTTATTTAATCCGCAGGCCTCAAGCGTTTCCATAAACATCTGCTCGTGAGTTTTAGGGCTGCATGAAGCCACGATCACCCGGTTCAACTGATGCTCGATAATTTTTTCTTTGATGATATCCTGGGTGTCCTGGCTGCAGGTAAACAAATTATCATCCGTGAAGACAACATTCGGAAGCGTCGCGGCATAGTCTTTTACCGCCGGAACATCGACAATTCCTCCGATGTTGATCCCACAGTTACATACGAAAACACCAATGCGAGGCTTCTGTCCGGCAACATCAATGGGTTCGGGAATTTCAACTTTAGAAATCTCAGTCCCTCTGGCTTCGGCAAGTTCTGCGCCGGCCAAACATGCGGCGGCGCTGGCCTCGGCCACGGATTCGGGGATGTCCTTTGGTCCTTGCAGCACCCCGCACATATATATTCCCGGCCGTGAGGTGCTCACCGGTGTAAAGGGATTGTTGTCTACAAAATTGTATTTGTCCAATTTAACATTGAGGCGTTTTGCCAGATCCGCGGTATCCTGCTGAATCTGAAGTCCCACCGAGAGAACGACCATGTTAAATGTTTCTTGTTTCATGGTACCGCTATCATCGGCATACTCGAGAATCAGATCGCCGGTTTCAGGGACTTCGGTAATGGTATGGACCCTGGCGGTTATAAAGCGAACCCCTTCCTTATCCCGGGCACGGAGGTAATATTTTTCATAATCCTTGCCAAACGTCCGTATATCCATATTAAAAATTGCACAATCCAGCTCGCCATGGGCATGTTCTTTGGCAATCATGGACTCTTTTACGGCGTACATGCAGCATACCGATGAGCAATAGCCGTTTCCGCAACGGTTGGTATCCCTGGACCCCACGCACTGCAACCACGCGATGCTTTTGGGCTCTTCCCGGTCCAACGGCCTCATCAAATGACCAAAATACGGTCCTGATGCACTCAAGATTCTTTCAAACTCCTGGCTGGTCACCACATTGGGATATTTACCATATCCCAGATAGTCAAGCCCGGAAGGATCGAATCCCCGGCTTCCAGCGGACAAAATGACAGATCCGACCGTAACGGTGGTGTTGCGTTCGTCGTCATCATACCGGATGGCTTTGGCAAGACACATCTTCTCGCACAAACCGCAACCGATACAGGTTTGGGTATCAATGGCAAAGGCGAGAGGAACCGCTTGGGCATATTCGATGTAGGTGGCTCTCCTGTCATTAAGACCCATATTATATGGGTTAACGGCGGTGACCGGGCAGTGCCTGGCACAATCTCCGCACCCGGTACATTTAACCGGATCAATGTAGCGGGGGTAATTGACCAATGACGCCTTAAAGTTTCCCGGTTCCCCTTCAACGTTCATGAGTTCGCTGCACGTAATCAGCTCAATATTCATATGCCGGCCGACCTCGACCAGTTTGGGCGAAATCACTCACATGGCACAATCATTAGTGGGGAAGGTCTTGTCCAGCTGGGCCATCATCCCGCCGATGGTGGGAGATTTGTCAACCAGGTAAACCTTGTAATCCGAATTGGCCAGATCGAGCGAAGCCTGCATGCCTGCAATTCCGGCACCCACAACCATAACCGA
>JAOZSU010000013.1:0-6384 GCA_029939475.1 Mycoplasmatota bacterium
TTAAAATATAAATTTTTAAATATTATTTACACAATATGAAAAATAAAATATATCTTTTAGGTTCTGATAATTTTTCATTGTGTATATTAAATAATTTAAAACAATCTAAAAAATTTAAATTAATTGGCATTGGCATAAAAGAATATAATACTATAAATAAACATAAAAAAATAAATCCAATTATACATTGGGGTAAATTAAACAATATTAAAATAGATATATTAAATTCAAATAATTGCTGTAATCAAATTTTAACAAGAATGAAATCATTAATGCCAAATATATTATTAATAGCATCTTTTGGACAAATACTTAATAAAAATATACTTGAGTTACAACATATAAAAATAATCAATGTACATGCATCTCTATTGCCAAAATATAGAGGCGGTTCTCCAATGCATAGAGCTATCCAAAATGGAGATTCAAAAACCGGAATTACTATTATGTATATGAGAAAAAAGATGGATTCAGGAGAAATTTTAGCTCAAGAAGAAGTTAATATAACCGAAAGTGATACTGTTGGTACATTAGAAGAAAAACTTAGCATAGTTGGTAGAGATTTATTGATTAAAACATTGAAAGAATTGCCAAATATTATTCCAAAAACACAGGATGAATCACAAGTAACTTATGCTTATAATATTAAGCCAATAGAAGAACATATTGATTTTTCTCAAACTGCCAAACAGATATATAATCATGTAAGAGCATTTAACCCTTGGCCATTAACTTATTTTTTAATTGATGGATTAAAAGTAAAATTATATTCTGTTAAATATATAGACAAAAATATATCCAGTAATATTGGTGAAATTGTTGAAGTTAAAAAGGATGGATTTAGCATACAAACAAAGAATGGATTGATTCAGCCAAAGGTTTTACAATTACAAGGTAAGAAAAAGATGGATGTTTTATCATTCATGAATGGAACGGGAAGAACATTATTTGTTAAAGGAAAGATGGTTGAATAATGAAAAACCTAGTTTCATCATATAAAATATATGATATAATAACTAGTTAGGATGGTTTTATATTAAAATATAAAAGGAGTGATTTTGTGAACAGAGAGAAAAATCTATTTTCAAGAGCTGAAATGTTAGATATGAATGTAAAATTATTAAAAAAACGCGGAGTTGAAATTGATGATATTGCACAGATTGCTTTTTTACAACAATCAAAATGGAATCCGAATATCTCTTATAAAGAATGCAAGGATTCAGTAGAAAAAATTCTTTCTTTGAGAGATGTTTTTCACCTTGTGCAATTAGGAGCCGAAATTGATCGTCTAACTGAAGAACATGCATTTGAAGGTCCTATTCAAGAAATTCTAGCATCTGATTTAGGAATGTTTGGAATTGATGAATTGTTTGGAATTGAAGTAGCGGGAATGTATGGAACTATTGGAAAAACTAATTTTGGTGATATTGATATTAATAAACCAGGGATAGTTGCGAAATTAAATGAAGATGGAAAATCAGATAAACCAGCTTGTCATACTTTTTTAGATGATATTGTTGGAGCGATAGCTGCTGCAGCTTCAACTAGAGTTGCCCAAATAGAAAATGAAAATGAAGCTAATAAAGACCCAAGAATAATAGAAGAACCACAATTATTTTAATTAAATTAAAATTATTTTACGTATGAAAGGGGTGAATTGATGGATAACCGTGAAAAGATGTTAGACGAATTTTTTCGTAACAATGATCCCGCGACGAAGAAAAAAGAAGAAAAAGAAAAACTAAAGAAAAAAATCGATGATTATTTTAATACAGTATCTATCGATAAAGCTCCTAAGAAAAAAAGTTTTATTGATAAATTAATTGATTTCTTTAGAATTTCTTCATTTAAAAAGAATTTCGATGAAAATAAAGTCGCTGCTAATATTAAACAACTTGAAGTAGAAAATAAAAACCACGTGAATAACCTGTTTTCCAAAATAAGATATAAGTTTATTAATTGGTTCAGTTTTGAAACAGGAGTAGATATCTTAGATGAAACTCAGGTCCTTTACCGAAGAAATAAAGTTATTAGAAATATAACTTTTGTTACTAACATTGTGTTTATATTATTTACTTTAATTGGTTCTGAGGGCGTTAATCAATCTATGAATATAATTGTAACAGTTATATTCGCTTTGATTGCAACTTTAGTATCACAAACAATAAGAAAAGTAATTTCAGAAGAACCAACCACTTTACAAAAGCAACAAATGGGAGAATACTTGTCAGGCTTTTATATATTGTTTATGGCAGTTGCGGTATATTTAAAGTTGAAATTTAGTCTTGTAAGCACTGCAGATACAAATTTCTTTTCAATCACACAAGCAGGGTATGCTTTGATTTATTTTTCATTAGTTGTTATTGCTTTATATCAAGATTCGAGATTATTATCAGCCGTTTATAAAGTCTCTATTGTCGCAATGACTATAATTCATTTAGTTGTATTATATCCTGTATATTTATACGCAACGGATTTTATTACTCTATGGGATTATATTAAAGGACCAATATTAACTGATATTTTCTTAAGGACATTAGTATTAGCGGTATTTATGATTGCTTTATATTCTAATGCAAAAATCTCAGAAGATTTAAATAATAAGCGTAAAGAAGAATTGATTAAAAGAAGAGCAATGGAAAAAGATTTTAAAGCCGTTGTATCTGATGTTTTTGATGTCATAAGTGTATATAAACAACGTGGTGATGAGAAAGTCGAAGAAAATCAAGAAAAGAGCGCAAGAAGAGTAGCGGAAATGGCTTCTAAACTCGGTAATTATTTAGGATATTCTTCAAAATTATGTCAAGAACTTTTTGAGTTTTCCACAATACATATCGATAAGAAAAATCTTTTAAATTTGGATGAATATAACCAAAAAGAAGTTTTAGATGAAAAAGATTTCTTAAAAATTAGAGAAAAAACAATTATAGGTTCAGTAATTATTAAACGTTTCCAACTAGAAAAAAAGGGAGAAGATATAATTAGAGCGCATTTTGAAAAAACAGTTACAAAAGACTTTATAAAAGATATGAATAGCATTCAAAATAATCGTGAATCACAGGTCATTTTGTTATGTGAATTATATGAAATTTTAAGACAACCAAGAAATTATAAGCGAGTATTAAAGCATCAAAGAGCTATTGATTTAATTCAGTTAGAATTATACCCGTATTTTGATCCACAGATAGTGGATAGATTTGTTAAATATAGTGAAGATTTTGAGGCTATCTATTACAAGCTTATTTAGTGAAGAGGTATATATATGTACAAATATTTTACAACAGAATCTGTTACTGAAGGACATCCAGACAAAATTTGTGATCAAGTAAGCGATGCAATATTAGATGCTATTTTAGAAAAAGATCCTGAAGCAAGAGTTGCATGTGAGACATTAGTATCTACAGGACTTGTTTTCATTACTGGAGAAATTACTACTAATACATATGTTGATATCCAAAAAATAGCTAGAGAAGTAGTAGCGGAAATAGGATATGATAGAGGTAAATATGGATTTGATTCTGAAAATTTATCTGTTTTAGTTAGTATTGATGAGCAATCTCCAGATATAGCTTTAGGTATTGATTCAAGCAGAAATCATGAACAAGGTGCTGGAGATCAAGGCATGATGTTTGGTTATGCAATTAACGCAACTGATAATTATATGCCAATAACTCATTATTATGCAAATAAACTTGCAAGAAGGTTGGCATTTGTAAGAAAAAACGGAATTATTGATTATTTAAGACCGGATGGTAAAACTCAGGTAACAGCCGAATTTAATGAGGATGGATCATTTAAACGTTTTGATAATATTTTGATTTCGTCTCAACATCATCCTAAAGTTAGTCACGAAAAAATAAGAGAAGATATTATAGAACATGTAATTAAATATGTTATACCTAAAGAATTTATGGATGATTTAACAACTTATCAAATTAATCCTACAGGTAGATTTGTAAAAGGAGGACCTGCAGGAGATTCAGGGCTTACAGGAAGAAAGATTATAGTTGATACTTATGGGGGTAGAGCACATCACGGTGGAGGTGCTTTTTCAGGAAAAGATCCATCAAAAGTTGATCGTTCCGCTGCTTATATGTTAAGATATATCGCTAAAAATATTGTAGCTGCTGGATTAGCTGATGAAATAGAAATACAGGTATCATATGCTATTGGAGTAGCTAGTCCTGTAAGTGTTGGAGTTGAAACATTTGGAACTAACAAAATTCCAAAAGAATCGATAATTAAAATAATAAATAAACATTTTAATTTACACCCAAAGGCAATAATTGAAACACTTGATTTGAAACGACCTATATATAGACAAACAGCTACATATGGACATTTTGGTAGAGATGATTTAGATTTACCTTGGGAACGTTTAGATATGGTTGATATTTTAAAACCATACTTGTACAAGGAAGTGAAGTAAGGTTATGCAAACTTTAGCTGGAATAATATTTGAAATATTATTTCTTATTATTGTCCTAATTATTTTAATAATAATTGCATCTATTTTTATTATAAGAGATTTAAAAATAGAGTTAAATAAAGTTCAAAAAATACGTGCTCGTTTCCACGTTGAAATTCGCAAAATTGTAAATCTTATATATAACGTCCATTCACCAGCTTATTTAGAACCTTTCACAAAGGTTGTAATAAAAAATCTTCCTCATGAAGAGAAGAAGATTTTACTTAAAAATATAGATCGAGCATTTCAAGAATTGAATTTAGATGATAATAATGATAAATATATCATTGAAACCTATGAAAACTTACAAGCAATTAGGCGAGAAAGAGATGCATTAATTTTAGTATATAATCAAAAAATATTAATATTTCCTTTCTCATTCTATGCAAGGATAATGAAATTACAAAAATATGAATTATATACAGAAAAAGAATAAAAGGACTTAAGGTCCTTTTTTGTTTTATAAGTAAGAAAAGATATATTAAAAAAAGAAAAAGGTGTAATAAAAGATATAAAAACGCAGGAAAAAGGTGTAATTTAGTATTGCATAATCAAAGAAAAAGGTGTGATATAGTATTGTAAGGAGTGATTAATTTGTTATCTAGAAAGATAGAAAAAGAATTAAAAGAATGGAAATTAACAAAAAATAAAAAGGCATTATTAATTAAAGGAGCTAGACAGGTAGGTAAAACTACTAGTATACAAAAATTTGGAAAAGAAAATTACAAATCTTTTATTGAATTGAATTTTGAACGCAATCCAGAATATAAAGATATTTTTTCTGCTTCGCTAGATGCAAATTCTATTATTCTAAATATGTCTGCTATGGGACTGGGACCTTTTATAGAAAATAATACCTTAATTTTTTTTGATGAAATTCAATCTTGTCCTAATGCAAGAGTGGCAGTTAAATTTCTTGTGCAAGATGGTAGATTTGACTATATAGAGTCTGGATCTTTGTTAGGTATTAATTTTAATGAAGTAAGTAGTTACCCAGTAGGATTTGAAACACAAATTAATATGCATTCACTAGATTTTGAAGAATTCTTATGGGCAAGAAATATTTCTAATGATGTTATTGATTCATTAAAAAAATCTTTAACTTTGAAAAAACCAATAAATAAAGCTATACATAATATAATGATGCGTTATTTTAGAGAGTATATAATAGTTGGAGGTATGCCAGCTGTAGTTAATAAATTTGTTGAAACATATGATATTAATGTTGTTATTAAAGAACAAATGGATATTATTAATAGTTATAGAGATGACATTAAAAAATATGCAGGTAAAAGTAAAATCAAAGTTCAAGAAATATTTGATTCTATACCTTCACAATTAAATAAAAAGAACAAAAGATACTATTTATCAATGTTATCTAAAGAACCTAAAATGAGAACATATGAAGATTCAATAATGTGGCTTTTTAATGCTGAAATTGCTATTCCATGCTACAACGTGGCATCTATTGAATATCCCCTTTTATTAAATGTAAAAAGAAACTTATTTAAAGTATATATGAAAGATATTGGATTATTAGTAGCTTTATCATTTAAAGGAATTCAAAAAGAAGTATTAAATGGAGATATAGAAATTAATAAAGGGTCAATAATAGAAAATGCATTAGCCGATGTATTTAAGAAAAAGAATTATAAATTATATTATTATAATCGCAAAAAGCCTACAAATATGGAAATTGATTTTGTAATACAAAAAAATAAATCTATTATAATTATTGAAGCTAAATCTGGTTCTAATTTTAAAGAACACCCTTCATTAACTAAACTTGTTGAAGAAAATAAATTTATTAAACCAATTGTCTATTGTATTGATAATATACATGAGTCGAATGGGATATTATATTTACCTTATTATTTATCATTTTTACTTTAAATATTTTTAAATTAAAATAGGAT
>JAOZSU010000013.1:6394-11391 GCA_029939475.1 Mycoplasmatota bacterium
TATAAAATACATAAAAAGGGCCAAAACAAAGGCCCTTTATTTCACTCTATGAATCTCTATTATATATGGAGATTTCTTTTTATTTAATATTTTATATTTCATTACATCGAATTCACTATTTAAATTAGACACAAAGCCTTCAATGCTTTCAGATTCTAGTTTATCATGTAAATAAATAACTATGATAATTCTTCCATCATTTGCTAGTAAAGAAACAGCTTTTTCCAATGATTTTATTACAGTTAATGCTTCAGTTTTAATCTTTTTATCTCCACCAGGGAGAAAGCCAAGATTATAAATTGCTATATCAAAAGGAGTATTAACATAAATATCAAATAACTCATGAGATTCTTTTTTAACAATAACATTATCTATTTTATTTTCTTTTAATAATCGTTTTGTATTATTAATCGCTATTTCTTGAATATCAAAAGCATATACTTCTTTAGAAATTTCAGCTAAAAAAATGGTATCTTGACCATTTCCGCAAGTCATGTCAATCGCAATCCTTGCGTTTTTTGTCTTTGCTAATAATTCATGAGATAATTCTGTAATTTTAACCAAATTGATCACCCTTTCTTTGTATTAATAATATTTCCTCTTGCGACACCGTATACTCCAATAATAATTAATATACCACCTATAATGTGATACCAGTAAAGCGCTTCTTTTAAAAAAACATATCCAGCCATAACCGCAATAACAGTAGATAAATTAGCATATACACTTGATACATGTGCTGGCATTTTACTTAAGGAATAGTTTACTAAAAAGAATCCAACAATAGACGCAATTACACCTAAGTAAAAAATAGGAATAATTATTTTAATATCTAAAATATTATAAAAATAATCAATTAAATTGTGATTAAAGCCTAACTGTATAATATAGATTAAATTAAATATAACAGCTCCTAAAAGCATCATATAATAAGTTATTTCTTGAGGCTTTAATTTTCTTGAGGCGTTTCTAGATGCAATATTAAAGGAAGCAGCTGAAAAAACAGCCCCAAAAAGTAATAAGAATCCTAAAAAACTGCTGTTTATATGAAAACCAGTCTTCATTCCTTGAATTAATAAAATACCAAAAGCAGATACAAATATAAATAAAATTTGTAATTTGGTAGGTTTTTCTTTTAAAATAACAGCCGATAGAATAGTCACAAAAATAGGTATTAAAGCAATCATCATACCTGCTTCAGAACTCGTAATAATAGTTAATCCATAGGTTTCAAAAATAAAGTACATAACTGGTTGAAAAAGAGCTACTAATAATACAGAAAGAAGATATTTTTTTTCAACGTTTACCTTTATTATTTTAGTAATTCTAAGAATTTCAAAACTAACAAAAGCTAATAAAAAACGATAAGCAATTAACCCCATTGGAGAAATATATACCAAAGCAATCTTAGAGAACATAAAGGAAAAACCGAAAATAATTGCGAATGATATACCTGCAATATGTCCTAATTTATTCATTATAATCTCCTCTTTATGCCTTGATAAGTATCAATTAGTCTCATTTTTTTATCTATTTCATTCGCTACTACCAGTTTTTTTAAAGTCCATAAAGGAGCTATAAGTTCATCTCTTGGACAATCTCCAGTAATGCGATGGATTATTATAGACTCATCAAGATATTCTAGTTGTTCTACAACGATGTCTACGAATTCTTCCAAGGATAGAAGAGGAAAAGGATTATTTTTATAATAATAAGCCAATTCTGTTTTCTTTTGAATGTACAACATATGAATCTTAACACCTTGAATATCTAAATCATTTAAAAATTTCGCTGTATTAATCATATCTTGCCTTGAATCAGTTGGTAAACCATTAATAATATGAACTACTACATTAATATTCCTTTTTCTAAGCTTTTCGCAAGCTTCAACGAATTGTCCAAGATTATGACTGCGATTTATGAATTTTAAAGTTTTTTCATTAGTTGATTGTAAACCTAATTCTACAGTTAAAAATGTTCTTCTATTTAAATCTTCTAAATAATCTAAAACATAATCCGGTAAACAATCAGGTCTAGTTGCGATACTTAGGCCTACTATATTAGGATCTAAAGTTAAAGCAGTTTCAAAAAGATCCCTTAATTTTTTTATAGAACCATAGGTATTAGTATTTGCTTGAAAATAAGCAATAAACTTACCTGAGGGCCATTTTTTTTGCATAACTTCTTTTATTGTATCAAATTGTTCTCTTAGAGTATTTTCTTTGTTTCCAGCAAAATCACCTGAACCTGATTCCGAACAATAAATACATCCTTTATAAGACAAAGTTCCATCTCTATTTGGACAGGTGAAATCTCCGTTTAAAGAAATTTTATAAACTTTAGTCCCAAATATATGCCTATAATACTGATTTAAGGTATTATATCGTTTTTCTTTTGTAAAATAATTCATTTAATCACCATTCAAATTATATCATATATCTTTTAATAATATTTAAACAAAAAATAAAAATAAAATTAAAAAAATGTTATAATATCTGTTGGTGATATGATGTTTTATATTTTACATGATAGTATTTTTAATCCTAAAGGGTTATTTAAACAAGTTAAAAGAAATGGATGGTTTACATCATTTTATATTTTAGTAATGGCTATTTTCATGTCTTTAGGTATGTACAATTTATATTTAAGTTATGATAATCCAACATTCACAGAAGATAGTACTGGTTGTGATATAGTTGATAATAAATTTGTATGTAATGGAGATAATTACAATGTCAATACTATGTATGATATTTACGGAGTTCAGATTTTCTTTTTGAATGAAGATATGACTGTCGATAATATATCAAATATTGGGGATTCTAGCATTGTTTTACAAGGTAAAGACATTAGTTTATATCGAAGTAGAAACTTAATTGTTTCCGAGCAGATATTATCATCGAAATATGGAGATTTTAATTCAATAACTGATGTAACTGATTTTATAACTCACCTTCTCTTTATTTCGGGAATAATTTCTAATACTTTAATGAATTTAGTATTAATTTTAACTATCATTTTGATATCTACGATGATGTTTTATCGCTATCGCAATAATATTTCTTATAAGAATAGATTTAAATTAGTCACCTTTGCATTAACTCCAACTGCTTTATTAATTACATTTTATAATTTGTTAAATTTTGATCCTATTATTTTCTTCGTTTTAGCTTTCTTTGCATATAGGCCTTTATTTTCTTTGACTAGAGAATTAAATATTCAATTGGTTTTGCGAGAAATGGAAAAAAATAGTTCCGATAATGATTTAGAAGATAAAGAAGATAAGGAAGAATAAAGGGGTTGTAATAATTAAGTTATATGCTATAATATTGATAAATACATGGAAATAGAAGTAGTAAAACAATCTTGTTTTATAGAGAGTTAACATAAGGTGGAAGTTAATAAACAAATTGTTTGAATTAGTCTATGGAGTAGGCTTCATGCAACACGGGAGTGAAGTTCGTTAACTGCGTTAAAGTTTTAAGAGCTGAATTTTATTCAGAACTAAGGTGGTACCGCGATTAATTCGTCCTTTTTTAGGGCGATTTTTTTAAATTAGGAGGAAAAAGATGAGTGAATTTATACCAACTTTTGATGAAAAAAAGATTGAAAAGAAGTGGCAAGATATTTGGTATCAAGGCGATTATTTTAAAGCTAAAGATAATGATGATAAAGAAAAATATTATTCATTAGTTGAATATCCCTATCCATCTGGAGCGGGGATGCATATAGGGCATATTCGTGCTTATTTAAGCTTGGAAGTTATTTCAAGGAAGCGTAGAATGGAAGGGAAAAATGTTTTGTTTCCTATTGGTTTTGATGCATTTGGGTTACCTACAGAAAATTATGCAATTAAAACACAAATACATCCAAGGATTATCACAGATAGAAATATAGAGACATTTAAAAAACAATTAAAATCTGCAGGATTTTCATTTGATTTTAGTAGAATTATAGATACAACTGATCCAAAGTATTATAAATGGACACAATGGATATTTTTAAAAATGTTTGAACATAATTTAGTTTATAAAGATGTTGCTTATGTAAATTATTGTCCTAGCTGTAAAGTTATATTATCTAATGAAGAATCTCAAGGTGGAAAATGCGATCGCTGTCATTCTGATGTTATTCAAATGGAAAAAAATGTATGGTTTTTGAAGATTACAGAATACGCAGATAAATTACTTGAAGGATTAGAAGAATTAGAATGCAATAATAGAATCAAAACAGAACAAACAAAATGGATTGGAAAATCTAAAGGCGCTTATATCTATTTTCCTGTGGCTAATTCAAATGAATCATTAAAAGTATTTACCACAAGACCTGACACTATTTACGGAGCTACTTTCATGGTTATAGCTCCAGAACATCCTCTATTAAAACAATTTGAAGATAGAATTGAAAACTTAGAAGAAGTTAAAATTTATCAAGAAAAAGCAAAAAAGAAAAGTGAATTTGAACGCGTAGAACTTGCTAAAGATAAAACAGGAGTAGAAATTAAAGGACTAAAAGCAATTAACCCTCTAAATGAAGAAGAAATTCCTATTTTCATCTCTGATTATGTAATGATTACCTATGGAACTGGCGCAATTATGGCAGTTCCTGCACACGATACAAGAGACTATGATTTTGCAAAAAAATATAATTTAGAAATTCGCGAAGTTATAAAAGGCGGAGATATTTCTAAGGAAGCTTATACTGATATATCTGGCGGTGAAATGATTAACAGTCCTTTAATTAATGGCTTACAAGTAAAAGAAGCCATAGACAAAATTATTGATTATATGAAAGAACATAATATTGGTGAAGAAGCAACACAATATAAAATGAAAGATTGGGCTTTCAATCGCCAAAGATATTGGGGTGAGCCAATTCCTATTATCTATTGTGATAAATGCGGAATAGTTCCAGTACCTTATGAAGATTTACCAGTCGAACTACCAATGGTTGAAAAATTTATGCCTTCTGATACAGGCGAATCTCCACTAGCTAAT
>JAOZSU010000182.1:0-1031 GCA_029939475.1 Mycoplasmatota bacterium
TCAATTACAACTAAATTACATTCTTTTAACATATAAAAAATTATTGAAGATAAATTTTCTGTAATCACTTCAATTTCTTTTAATGAAAATATATGATTACTATTGGAAAAATATTTTGATATCAGGGTTTCATTAATTGAAATTTGTTTTTGTGAACAGAATTCCTCTAATTTTACTGCTAATTCTTTATTGCTTACATCTAATTTATTTAATAGTATTTTTTTTACCATATATAAGGGATTATTAATATTGTATCTATCCGGAGCAAAAAGATCAAATACTATTTGCATCTGTAAATTGTTTATTATTTTGAAAATAGAAAATGATTTACCTGACCCTTGATGGCCAGTAATCAATAACAAATTATTGTTATCGCTAACAAGAAATGAATTAAATTTCAACTCATTATTTGAATTGGTAATGTAATTTTTTGATTTATATTTCTTTTGATATGCTCTCCATACATCTGGCAGTTCACGTACAACTTTATATATTTTTATATCTTCTTTTATCCCTTTAACCCTAGTTTTTTCAATATACGAAACTTCATACCTATATGAGATTCTGGGAACGATTTCTGAAGTAACATTTACTTCTCCAAAATTAGCATAACTCATCACTCTTGCTGCAATATTGACGGAATTACCAATTATTCCATATTCATATCTCTTTTGTGAACCTAAAATTCCAGCAAATATATTACCATAAGTCAAACCAATTCTTACTAATATTTTATTAACAGGTATCTTCAGTATTCGATTGCAACAAACAAAAGCACGTTCAATATCATCTCGATGAAAATCTGGAACTCCAAAAGTTATTAAGATCAAGTAACCTTTATCATTATTATCTATTTTATTGACTGTCCCTTTAAGGTCATAAACAATCTTCTGAAGAGTAGAATAAAACTTATGGTATTCCAAGATATTAATTTCTTTGTGGTCATCTTTGTTTTTGAGACTAATAAAAATTACTGCAGCATTTTTAAGTTCTGCTTTAAAAATATTACTGCTTATCCTATCAAAGATATT
>JAOZSU010000182.1:1041-2980 GCA_029939475.1 Mycoplasmatota bacterium
TATTGGATTTTATGAAATATTTTGCGCCAAATTGAGGTTTATGGAATTCTAAAGCTAATGATTTGTCGATGCTTTTCAGTTCATTAGATTTCATAAAAGAACTACTGTCTTCTTTGTGAGCTTCACTTATTGCTTTTCCCGAAAAATAGTAATCCAAATGATATTCTCTATCACCAACTAAATGTGTTCCCACTTTCCCCCATTTCTTACCTTTATGGAAAGCAATCTCTATATTATATTTATGTTTAAACTCTTTATTTATTTCAGATAATGATTCCTCCATCATAATTAAACAATTATTCATTCTATTATCTGCATTCTTCTCATCACCTGGGAACACTGATAAAATTGAATCGCCACCAAACTTTATAATTGAACCTCCATACTTATCAATTGCTTTATACATAATCTCAAAATACTGGTTGAGTATTTCTGTAATTATTTCAACTCCATAGTGCCCTTTCTTACTGACTTCTTCTGTAATAGCAGTAAAGGATGTGATATCTGTAAAAAGAACACCTATATGTTCACTTTTTGTAAGTGGTAAGGTTGATCCAAGTATCTCATCCTTCGAGAAAACTCTGTTCAAATATTTTGGAATTAACTCTGAAAAATCTTTCATAAATCCTTTCTTTTTTTTACTCACATATATTTATTGATCATTAAAGACACCTATCATAATGTATATCGTTTCATGGACTAATTGTATTATTAGATACATACAAAATTTACATATTTCAGTAATAATTGGCTATTTTTTATAATTAGTTTTTGAGTTCTTTTCTATTGTACTGATACCATTTTTTATTCGCATAGTTCGATTATTGTTTAGATATTCTCTTAATGATCTTTCATTACCTACATATGCAACGATAAAATAATATTGTTGGTCCTTTTCATTCGCAATTCCTTGATGTAAATATTCTGTTTGATCCCCGGTTTGTGCCAAATAAGTGAATATTCCATCCGGAGAATCACAACAATACACTAGGTAGTTTGAAACGATAGAATCTCTAAGACTTTCAGTGATATTTACTTGATTCCAGGTAATCAACACATCTGAATCAATTAGACTGATATTTACATTTCCTGGTGCAGGAATTACTTCTGGATGAACAACAATAAAATTCTCTCTTATTTTCTCGTCTAAAAAATTTCCCGTTGTAACTTGTAAAATCACTGTATAAAGACCTGTTGTATCATAAACATATGAAGGATTCTCATCTGTACTTGTACCCAAATCTCCGAAATCCCAAGAATAAGCTGTAATAGGAGAATTGTGCCCTTCAGTTAAAGAATTAAACTGTACCATTGAACCCGGTGTTATAAATCGGATATCAGAATCAAAATCAATTGCATGATAATAATAATATGCGCCTAGGTCTGCTGTACTACCGTCTGGATCCACTTGGCCAAATGGATCACCAGCGTCAATACACGGACTATTATATGTAAGGTTATAATCATACAATAAAGCATTTACAAATAAGGGATCGAAGTTGATATTATTAGCTCCATTTACTGTAACGCCGTTTGCTAAAGCAATATCATTATAATAGAAGTTAACTGATGAATTATTATTCACAACTGGAGTATTCATGGGTGTGTCATTCCAAAATATATTTTGAATTAAATCAATTGAAGTCGTATCAGCCTGCAGCACTTGATCGTAATTGTATACAGTATTATTATAAATTGCAGTGTTTGTATTCTGGCTTAACATAAACGCAGAATTTGTCTCAATAAACGCTTCTGACAATCTAACAACATTATTGTGTACAGAAGGTTGTGCATTTTGTCCAATCACTTTTATTCCTTCATTACAATCTATTATCTGATTTTCATAAATAGTTGATGTATTGTTTCCAGTCACAATAATGCCGTTATTGAAACCAACTATTTGGCTTTCGTACGCGCTCGTTAAGCGTGCGCAGGCATT
>JAOZSU010000183.1:0-1270 GCA_029939475.1 Mycoplasmatota bacterium
TCATCAGTAGCAGCTAATATCAACATACATAAAACAGCTAAAATAACATATTTTTTTAAAGGCTTCATATAGGAAAAAATCTTTTTCCATACATTCCAGTCAATTTTACGAGAGGTGAATTCTTCTTCATCATGTAAAAAATCATTCATCTTTATCACCTACCTCTAATTGAAAATCAATACGAGATTGAGTTTCCCAAATATTTTTATACATTCCTTTTCTTTTAATTAATTCATCATGACTTCCAGATTCTTTTATTTTTCCATTTTCTAAAACGATAATTTTGTCAGCTTCTTTTGCGGTAGTAATTCTATGAGTAATAATAAATACTGTAGAATCTTTCCATTCTTTATTTAAAGCTCTTCTAATTTGGATATCAGTTTCAGTATCTACAGCACTTAAACTATCATCAAATATTAATATTGGTTTTGGTTTTAAAAGCATTCTAGCTATGGCAACTCGTTGTTTTTGGCCACCTGATAAAGTAACTCCTCTTTCACCAACTAAAGTTTTATATCCATTTTCAAAATTAATTATATCATCATGAACAGCCGCAATTCTCGCAACAGATTCTACTCTATCATTTGAAATATTTTTATCAGCTATCGAAATATTTTCTTCTACAGTTTTTGAGAATAAGAAAGGCTCTTGTAATATAAATCCTACATGTTCTCTTAAATAATGTTTTTCTATATTTTTAACAGGTGTTCCATCGATTAATATTTCTCCTTTTTGGTAATCCAATAATCTAACCATTAAATTCATCAATGTTGATTTACCAGATCCAGTTTTACCAATAATTGCGATAGTTTTTCCTTTTTTGACTTCAAAACTGACATCTATAATTTGATCTTCTATCGAATCATTAAATTTAAATGATACATGTTTAAATGAAACATTTCCTTTTATTTCAGGTTTTAGGTTTGGCTCTGTATCATCATATTCATCTTCATTGTCAATTATTTTTGTTAAACGCCATACAGCTACTGTTGATTTAGAAAAATCTCCTACTAAACGTCCAAGTTGCCTCATAGGCCATATTATATTACCTGCATAAGCTAAAAAGGCTGTATAAACACCTAAGGTTATAGTTCCGTTTGATGCATAAATAATACCAAATACAGCAATCAAACAAAATTGGGCAAAACTGATAAAATCAGTAGATGACCAAAAAATAGACATTTTTTTAATTAAATTATAATCAGAATCAGTAAATTTACGATTAAGATTATCGAATTTTTTTACTTCATAAGGTTCATTAGCAAATGCA
>JAOZSU010000183.1:1280-2974 GCA_029939475.1 Mycoplasmatota bacterium
CTTTGACAACTCTAGATCCAGAAACATTTTCTTGAACGTGTGTTGTCATCTTACCTTCATTAGCTTCAATAACAGTAAACATTTTTTCAACTTTTCTAAAATAATAAACAGCTATTGAAAGTAAAATAGGCGCTATTATCAAAGACACAAAAGTCAAATCTGTGTTTAATTTTGACATCTGCCAAATCGATAATCCTACTAATAAAACTAAACGCATTACTTCAACTATTCTTTCCGAAATAAAACGCTTATACGCCTCTACATCGGTAGTACATCTTTGAATTAAATCTCCAGTTTCTGAATGTGTATGAAAATAATAATCTGCATTTTGTAATTTTCTATATAATCTATTTCTTAAATTAAAGGCTACCGTTTCACCAAAATATCCAGATGACCATCTTCTAAGAAAAATAAATACAGCTCTAAATATAGCTAAAGCAACAATCATACCAGCAGCTAGCAATAATTCATGTATTTTAGTATCGCCCACCAATAAATTAGCTAAAAATGTAGGCAATTTAGATTCGCCTGCATTGGCTGGTAAAATAACATCTATGATGTGTTGACCAAATAGTGGTAATAATGTTCTTGCATATGATACAAAATATAAAAAACTAAAAGACAAAATTAGAAAAGGCCAATAAGGACCCATCCATTTAAACATTGTCAAGAATAGCTTAAATATCTGTTTTTTAGGTTGATTAATTTGTTTTGTTTTTTCCATATCAAATCACCCCCTCAAAGATATGGACTCTGTCTACATTTTTGAAATGACCTGCATTCCAAGCAATTTCATTCCATCATTTAAAACATCTTTTGTCATTTTTAAAAGATGAAGTTTAGTATATCTTTCTATAGGATCTTCAACTATAACTTTTTCTTTCGCATAAAAACTATTAAATAAACTAGCTAAATTTAAAAGGTATTTGGCTAATATTGAAGGAGCATATTCTTCTTTTGTTTTTACTATAATATCTTCATACATACTTATATTTTTAATAATATCAAAACAATGTTCACCTTCATATAAATTATAGTCAATTTCAGTTTTAACGTCTTTAGCTAAATCTAAAATAGATTGAATTCTAACTGATGTATATTGAAGATAAGGTCCGGTTTGTCCAACAAAGTTAACCATATCTTCTAAATCAAATTCAAAATCATTTGTACGATAATTTTTTAAATCATTAAAGATAATTGCGCTAACTCCTATTTTTTCAGATATCTTTTCTTTATCTTCTAAGTCAGGATTTTTTTCATTAATATATTTTAAACTTAAACGGCTAGCTTCATGTAAAACATCTTCAAGTTTTACTATTTTACCTTTTCTCGTGGACATTTTTCTACCATCTTGCAAAACAAGTCCAAAATTAATATGATGAATATCTTTGGCAAAATCATATCCCATTTTACTTACAACTTTTTTTAACTGTATAAAATGCAATTTTTGTTCATTACCAACAACATATAATACTTCATCAAAATTATAGGTGTTTTTGCGATAGAACAAAGCGGCTAAATCCCTTGTGATATAAAGTGTTGATCCATCAGATTTTTGAATTAAGGCCGGTGGTATATCATCACCCAAATCCACAATCATTGCGCCTTGATCTTTTTTTAATAAATTCTTTTCTTTTAATTCATCAATAACTTTTTGCATTTTATCATTATAAAATGCTTCTCCATTATAAGAA
>JAOZSU010000014.1:0-9237 GCA_029939475.1 Mycoplasmatota bacterium
AAACATTAAATATACCATTTTCAAATGGTAAAACATTATTAAAGATTCTTAATATGTTAGAGATAAGTTTAGAAAGGATTGATGAAATAATTGGGTAAAAATAATGATAACCTTATAAGAAAATCAATCGTTGAACAAGGAGAATTTTCTATTAAGAAAAAATTTAGTCAAAATTTTTTATTAGATGAGAATATAATTAATAAAATTATAGATTCCGCAAATATAGATGATTTAACAGGCGTGATTGAGATTGGGCCTGGATTAGGAGCTTTAACTAAAAAGCTAGTAAAAAAAGCAAACAAATTATTGATATATGAGATAGATAAGGATTTGATTCCATATTTAGAAGAGTTTTTAAAGGATTATAAAAACATATTTTTACTTAATAAAGATATATTAAAAACAGATGTTAATTTGGATATAAAAACATATTTAAAAGGAGTTAAAAGGATTGTTGTGATAAGCAATCTTCCATATCATATAACTACTCCAATTATAATGAAATTTTTAGAAGAAGTTAATAATATTAATTCTATGATTTTGATGATGCAACAAGAAGTAGCAAAACGAATAACATCAAAACCAAACACAAAAGATTACAATGCTTTAAGCGTTATAATACAGCATCAAACAAACGCTAAATATTTATTTAAGGTTTCGAAAAATGTTTTTTATCCACAACCTAAAGTTGATTCTGCAGTAATAAAATTAGATATTATTACGCCACCAGATAATAAAAATGATAATAAAGAATTTTATAGTTTTGTACATCAATGTTTTTCTCAAAGAAGGAAAACATTAGTAAATAATTTATCAAATGGATATGAAATTTATTCAAAAGAAGAATTAATGAATATTTTAGAAGAATTAGGATTGCATTCAATGGTAAGAGCGGAGGCATTAAAATTAGATCATTTTATAATTTTATATAAAAAATACTTTCAAAAAAAATAATAGGAGGAAAATAATGAGTATAAAAGAAACAGATTTTGAACTTTTTCAAGTCATTCAAAGAGAATTAAAAAGACAAGAAACACATATTGAACTAATTGCTTCAGAGAATTTTGTCTCACGTTCTGTGTTAGAAGTTGATGGTTCTGTTTTAACTAACAAATACGCTGAAGGATATCCTGGAAGAAGATATTATGGTGGATGTGAATTTGTTGACCAAGCTGAAACATTGGCTATTGAGAGGGTAAAAAAACTATTTAATGTTGCATACGCAAATGTTCAACCTCATTCTGGATCTACAGCTAATATGGGTGCATATAGAGCTGTTTTACAACCAGGAGATAAAGTTCTTGGTATGGCATTAGATCAAGGAGGGCATTTAACTCATGGACATCCTTTAAGTTTTAGTGGCATTGATTATGAATTTCATCCATATTTTGTCAATAGAGAAACAGAAGTTATAGATTATGATGAATTAGAGAAAAAAGCTTTAGAAATCAAGCCAAAATTAATTGTCGCAGGGGCCAGCGCTTATCCGAGAATCATCGATTTTAAAAGATTTAGAGAAATATGCGATAAGGTTGGAGCTTTACTTATGGTTGATATGGCTCATATCGCTGGATTAGTAGCTGCTAAATTACATCCTAACCCTTGTGATTATGCAGATATAGTAACATCAACTACACATAAAACATTAAGAGGTCCAAGGGGCGGAATTATCCTTACGAATAATGAAGAAATAGCTAAGAGTGTTAATAGAGTTATATTCCCTGGAATTCAAGGGGGTCCATTAATGCATATTATAGCTGCTAAAGCAGCTGCTTTTGGAGAAGCTTTGACAGAAGATTTTAATGATTATCAAAAGCAAGTTGTTAAAAACGCTAAAGTGTTCGCTGAAAAGTTTGTAGAAATGGGGTATCATGTAGTTTCGGGAGGAACTGATAATCATTTACTTTTATTAGATGTACTTTCAAAAGCTAAAATATCAGGAAAAAAAGCAGAAAAGCTTCTTGATAAAGCTAATATTACATGTAATAAAAATACAATTCCTTATGATACAAAGAAACCATTTGTTACATCTGGAATTCGTTTGGGAACTCCAGCAATGACCACAAGAGGATTTAAAGAAAATGATTTTGTAGAAGTTGCAATTTTGATTGACATGATATTAAGCAATCCTGATGATGAAACTGTGCTTTCTGAAGTTAAAAGTCGCGTTAAAATATTAACTGATAAATATCCATTGCACTATTAATATGTTAAAAATATTAGTATGTGTTAATGATGGATTGCTTAAAATTAGATTGAGTCAGTTATTATCAAAAAAAGGATATCAATTTCATATTACAAATAAACCAATAAAAACTGCAGATCTAATTTATTATGATATTGTGTTAGTACATTCCTCATATAAAATTAATAATTTGTTTAATTTTATTGAAAATGCTGTTTTAAAGAAATTAACAACAATCATATATATTACTACAAATATAAATTCAAATCCGTTTCGCAGATTTAACGAACACTCAAATTTGATATTTATCGATGAAAACAAAATGGATGTTGAATTAAATTTAGCTATTGAGATGATTAAAAAATATTCTTTACAAATTTCAAAACTTAAAGAAAACAATGAAAAATTAAGTAAAAAAGTAGATGAATTACAAATCGTTAATAAATGTAAGAGAATGTTAATAAAAAAAGGATATACAGAAGAATCGGCTCATAAATATATTTTAAAATACTCTATGGAAAACCATATAAATAAAATAGAAGCTTGCAATAGGTTACTCGCAGATAATTGTGAGTAACCTATTGATTTTTTATAAACATAAGCTTATAATTTATCAAAAGCAAAGGTGCTTAATATATTAAGAAAGGTTATAATATCATAAAAAATGTTTTACATTGGTTTTATGTATTATAAGAAAAAAGAAAATGAAAAAATATACAAAAGAAGAGATTCTTAGAATCGCTAAAGAAGAAAATGTTAGATACATTCGATTGATGTTCACTGACATTATGGGAACAATTAAAAGTGTTGAAATACCTGTTGGACAGTTAGAGCCAGCTTTAGATGGTAAAATTATGTTTGATGGATCTTCGATTGAAGGTTTTGTAAGAATTATGGAAGCTGACATGTATTTAAAACCAGATTACAATACATGGCTGATTCTAAGTTGGGAAGAAACAAGTTATGGTAAAGTTGCTAGATTAATTTGTGATATTTATACACCGGATGGGAAACCTTCTTCAGTTGATCCTAGATCAAACCTTAAAAGAGTTGCGAAAAAAATGAAAAAATTAGGATTTTCTACTTTTAATATAGGATTTGAACCAGAGTTTTTCTTATTTAAATTAGATGATTCTGGAGAAATAACTATGGATGTTATGGATACAGGAGGGTATTTTGATTTATCACCTATAGATGGATCTGAAGATTGTAGAAGAGATATTGTTCTTGAATTAGAAAGAATAGGATTTACAATTGAAGCTAGTCATCATGAAGTGGCTCCAGGTCAAAACGAGATTAATTTTGAATTTTCTAATATCATAGAAGCCTGCGACAATGTACAAACTTTTAAATTGGTTGTTAAAAATATAGCTAGGAGACATGGATTACACGCAACATTTATGCCTAAACCATTACCTAATATAAATGGTTCTGGTATGCATACTAATTGTTCATTATCGGATATGAACGGAAAGAATGCTTTTTACGACCCTAATGATCCACAAGGATTAAGTCTTATTTGTAGACAATGGCTAACTGGATTGTTAACTCATGCAAGATCATTTTGTGCAATAACAAATCCAACAGTAAATTCTTTTAAAAGATTAGTGCCTGGATATGAAGCACCATGTTATGTTTCTTGGTCAGAACATAATCGTTCTGTTATGATAAGAATTCCTGATACAAGAGGTAAAACTACTCGTACTGAAATTAGAAGTGTAGATACTTCAGCTAATCCATATTTAGCTATAGCTGTAATTTTATTTGCGGGATTAGATGGTATCGAAAATAATCTTCCACTTATTGATTCTGTAAATGAAAATTTATTTGAATTAACTCCTGAAGAAAGAGCTAAATTAGGAGTGAAAAATCTTCCTGATAATTTAAAGGAAGCTATTGATATATTAAAAGAGTCTAAGTTAATGAAAGAAGCTTTAGGAGAGCATATCTTTAACAAATTTATTGATCTTAAGAGTGAAGAATGGGATAGTTTTAGGAAAACCGTGACTAAGTGGGAAATTAATAGGTATATGAAAATGGTTTAATATTAGTTACTTTATTGATGTAGTATGCTATAATTAAAAAAATTATGATAGAGAAAAAAATAAAACACTTTCCAAAATTATTTGTTTTGTGATATAATTTTCTTCGTATTTTATGTGTTTTTTCATACTTATATTATACCAAAAAAAACTGGACTCTTTTGAATCCAGTTTTACTTTTTATGGGCTCTTTTTTCTATTCTATTTTCTTTACAGCCCCATCCTTTTTACAATATTAATTAAATATTAAGTCTCTTTTTACATAGTCCTTGACTTTGGGTACGCATTAGTAAATGAGTGACATCTTTTTTTAATATTATAAATTTTTATAAATAGTTTTAAGTTCTGAAATAGAAAAGTTATATTGTTTCTTACAAAATTGACATGTAATTTCAATAGGTTTATTTTCTTTTATAAAATTATTAATCTCTTCTTTTCCAAGAGAAATCAATCCTTTTTCAAATCTCTTCTTAGAACAGTCACAAACATAATCTAATGGCATTTCATCAATGAATTTATGATTGCCTTCAGTGATTATGTTTATAATATCTTCAGGGTTTTTTCCGCTAGACAATAATTCAGAAATAGGTTTCATTTCTTTTATCCTTTTTTCTATTATTTGAATAGTTTCCTCTGTAGTACCTGGCATAAGTTGCAATATAAAACCGCCACTAGCGAAAACTTCATTATTTTCATTTACTAGAACACCCAAAGCTACAGAAGTAGGAATTTGTTCACTTGATGCAAAGTAATAGGTAAAATCATCAGCTATTTCACCTGTTTGTAGTCTAGCGCTTGATGTAAAAATATCTCTAATTTTTAAATCTTTAGTTACATGAATAAAGCCGTTATTACCTACAACTAAACCTACAGCTAATTTATCATTTTTAGAAAAATGTACTTCTGGATTCTCAACTGTGCCCTTTATTGTTCCATGAGCATTTGTAATAGCTACCATTTCACCAATTGGACCACCACCATTAATTCTAATAGTTAATGTCTGATCGCCCTTATACATAGCTCCCATAATTAATGATGCCGTTAGTACTCTTCCGAAAGCTGCGCTAGCAGCTGGCCAAGTACCGTGTATTTTTCTAGCCTTATCAACGAGATTTGTAGTTTTAGCTGCGTATATTCTTACCGTTCCATCAAATGCGTAAGCTTTAACTAAATAATCTTTCATATCATCACTTCCTGCAAGGTATTATATCATAAATTTTTAGAAAATAAATTGTTTTGTTTTTCCGGTATTATATTATATAATATTAGCTATCTTAAAGCTTACTTTTAAAAAGGTGTGATGAATTTGAATTGGAAAATTAAAAACCTAGAAATTAAAAATCAAGTAATTATAGCTCCCATGGCTGGTGTTACAAATTCCGCATATCGGATAATTCTAAAAGAGTTTGGAGCGGGGTTAATATACACTGAAATGATTTCTGATAAGGGATTACTATATGAAAATAAAAGAACAATAGACATGATCAAGATTAATAAATCAGAACATCCAATTGCATTACAACTATTTGGTAATGATGTTGAATCAATGACAAGGGCAGCTATGTATATTGATAAGAATACGAAAGCTGACATCATTGATATAAATATGGGTTGTCCTGTTCAAAAAGTAGTTAAATCAGGAGCTGGTAGTAAGCTTATGACGACACCTGAATTAGCTTATGAAATAGTCAGTAATATTGTGAAAAACGTAAATAAACCTATTACAGTTAAAATTAGAAGTGGTTGGGACCATAAAAACATCAACGCAGTAGAGCTTTCAAAATTAATGGAAAAGGCTGGGGTTAGCGCTATTACGATTCATGGAAGAACTAAGTCGGATATGTACTCAGGAAGGGTAAATTTAGATATCATTAAAAAAGTTAAGGAAAATGTAAGTATTCCTGTAATAGGTAATGGTGATATAACTTCACCTGAAGAAGCAAAACACATGCTAGAATATACAAAATGTGACGCTATTATGGTTGGTAGAGGTTTACTTGGAAATCCGTTTTTGATAGGACAAATAATAGACTTTTTAGAAACAGGAAAATACCGCGAAAACATAACGCTTGATGAAAGAAAAGATATCATTTTCAAGCATTTAAATAAGTTGATTATTTTAAAAGGAGAGCATATAGCTACCTTAGAAATGCGTAATCATGGGGCTTGGTACCTGAAAGGGTTACCTAATTCTAGTAATATAAAAACTCAAATTTGCAGCGCAAATAATCAAAATGAATTTAAAGATATTATCGAAAAATATTTTAAATCTATAAAAGAAAAGTAGGAAATATCCCTACTTTTCTTTTATAATTTCTACATATTCTATGTATTTATTTAAATATTTTTTATTAATTTCTACTTCAATATATATTCCATTATTTAGATATTCTGTAGAGAGAATATTAGCGTTATTTTTTAAATCTGAATAGACATTAGTGTCTGTGAATGGAATTAACATTTTAACGTTATTAATTGTCTTATATAATTCATAATCAATCATCTCTAATAATTGGTTTATATGGTAATCATCTTTAGCTGAAATAAATACAGAATTATCCTTGGTTGAGAGAGGAATTTCCTTTAGTAAATCTACTTTATTATAAACATGTATTATAGGTATATTTTTAACTCCTATACTTTCTAAAACTTGTTCTACAATCAAAATTTGATTTTCATAATTTTTATTTGATACATCAATGACATGTAAAATAATTGAAGCTTCTAATATTTCTTCTAATGTTGATTTGAATGCTTCTATTAAATGATGGGGTAATCTATCAATAAAACCTACTGTATCAGTCAGGAGAAAATCGTGGTTATTATCTAAATGTATTTTTTTAGTTTTGGTTTCTAAAGTCGCAAATAACATATTTTTATTAAAAGCGTAATAATCATTATGATTTGAGGCTGTAGTTATTATTGCATTCATCAGAGTTGATTTTCCAGAATTAGTATATCCTGTTAAAGCTACTGTAAAAACATCATTTTTCTTTCTTTTTTCCCTTTGAATCCTTCTTGTTTTTACAATCTGATTAAGTTCTTTTTTTAAATGAGTAATCTTATTTCTTAATAAACGCCTATCAAGTTCTAATTGTTGTTCACCAGGGCCTTTAGAACCTGTACCTGACTTCTGTTTAGATAAATGTTTATACATACCTACAATTCGGGGAAGATAGTATTTTGCTTGTGCTAATTCTACCTGTAACATAGCTTCTTTAGTTTTAGCCCTTTTTGCAAATATATCTAATATTAGTACAGTTCTATCAATAACTTTAATATCTAAAGCTTTTTCAAGGTTTTTAATATGACTAGGACTTAATTCATCATTAAAAATAATCAAATCAGCATCAAAAATATCTACAGCTTCTTTGATTTCTTGTACCTTTCCTTCACCAACGTAAAAATTAGCGGTTGGTTTATTCCGCTTTTGTGTAATAATATGTAAAACTTCAACATCGCAAGCTAATGCTAAATTGGATAATTCTAACATAGATTCCTGAAAATTTTTATCGTTTGTTTTGTCTAATCCTATTAATATAGCTTTTTCCAAATCCATCACCTTCAATATATTATATAATATATTTGTATAAATTGTCTTAATTATCTATAATACCTATATTTTATTATATCAAAAATATGATATAATAAAACAATAATAGTCATTATATTTGGAGTTAAACATGAGCAAAATTAAAGATGCAATAACAAATATTCAAAGTTGGTTCTCTAAAGTAATTATGAGAACTTTTTCTAGTAGAAAACAAACATTTAAATTAATTGCATTAATAATTTTTACTTTTCTATTTTTAATGCAAATATCGACAATACTAATTAATAATAGTTTTTATAATAATGCTTCAGATGATATTTTACAATATTATACTATTATGGTTGATTTTATTAACGGATTAAAAGATGGAACTGTATCATGGTTTAATTTAAATAATTATTTTGGGGCATCTTTCTTTTCAGATATATATTATATTCCTATAGATGTTTTTACTGGAACCACATTCTTATTAAGTTATCTTATGCCTACTGAAATAGCTTATTCAATCACTGAATTGATTAAGATTTTTATTGGAGTAATGTTATTGGCTTATTATCTTTCTTTAAAAGGAATGAAAAATAGAACTATATTTTGGATGAGTATCATTTATTTTATAAGTGGTGGATCTGTTAGCTTTATGGCTTTTCCTGTATTCTTAACATTGACAGTTTATATGCCTTTGGCTTTGATTGTTATACATTATTTCTTACATAAAAAACGCTGGATTGTACCTTTGTTTGCGTTAGGAGTTATATTTTATGATTTTTATTTAGGGTATACAATTTTAGCTTTTAGTGCTGTAGCTTTTGTAATTGAGTATTTAAAAGAGGATAATTTTAAGATTTTAAAATTCATCAAGGATGGGCTTGTTTTTGTATTTTTAATATTATTAGGTGTTTTGATGTCTGCTGTTATAGCATATCCATCTATAATATTTATATTAGAAGAAACATATAGAAATACGGGAACATTTCATTCTTGGGTAGTTAATATATTTGGATATGATTTAAAATTATTTGAACCTAATATTTATATAAGAATGTTGGCTAAAATATTCGTAGAACAAAAACCAATAGGATTCTATGGGTTTGAAAATAGTTACGCAACTGAACATTTTTCTTTGTATATTTCTATAATTGGTTTTGTATATATGAATTATATATTCTTTATGCGTGACAAAATTAGTAGATTATATAAAATTGTGATTGTTATCGGAATTTTATTTATGATATTGCCTTTGTTTTCATATATTTTTTCAGGGACTTTAGATGCGCCTTACACTAGATGGATTAATATGTTGCCGATATTTGAAATTATGATACTAGCATATGTATTTGATAAATATGGATTTGAAAAAGTAAAGATGAAATATATGAGTATAATAATAGGAATATTATTAGTTTTAGTAAGCGCATTGATTATGTATTATGCTTTTCAAGTAAAGGTAGATCGTTTAT
>JAOZSU010000014.1:9247-11222 GCA_029939475.1 Mycoplasmatota bacterium
CAAATTGATTCTATGTCTACACTTCAAGAGATGAAATTATATTATAATACAAGGCCAATTCTTAAATTTTTATTCAATGAAGATTTTATTAATGAACTCGTAATTTCTACAGCTGGGTTATCATCTTCTGATGTTATAACAGCTGACACAGTTCTTCTTTGTATATCTGCTTTATATTTGATTTTGTTTTTAATATTTGGTTGGCTTAAAAAGTGGAATATCATTAAAATAATTTTTTGGATTGAATTTTTAGTTGCATTTGGATATATTTATTCAGGTCCTCTTTATATATTTAATAAAATAGATACATTTCAAAATGCACATGATATTGAGGTTTATTTAGATTCTACTATTGATGATGATACTTTTTATCGAGTCTACGTTGATATTAATGATTTAGGTGTAGAGGATACTAACTTTAATCGAATGACAGGATATGCTACAAATACTGGTATTTTTCATTCTTGGACAGATGAAGAAACAAATGATATTGGGTATCTTTTATATGGCACATGGGAATATCAATCTAAAAACCAAATGAATGTTTTTGGATATTATATTAATCATTTTTTAGGATATAAATATATTTTAATTGATGCATCTAGTGATTATGCATTTAACAACCAATATTTTACTTTATATGCAGAAAATGGAAATTATAAACTTTATAAAATGAATGATTTTTCTTCTTTTAAAGTGTATCAATCTTTTATGACATATGATGATTTTATAAATTATCGTAATTATAATTCAAATATGGCATCTGAAAAGATATTATTAATGACAGCCGTTATTGACTCTGAAAGATATGTGACTAGTCATTTAAATCTAGAACAAGTTAATATTCCTTTTGCAGGTAATGATCAAATTATAAGTGGATATAGTACAGTTAATTCTCAAAATGAAGTTCTTCGTTTAGGATTAGAAGGGAATAACTTAAAATATTTTTATGAATATACTAATGATGATTTAGATATTAATTATAGTGCAGGGGCTATCTATTTTAAATCTTCTTCATTAAATCTTCTTGATTATGGTGAAGTATTTATGGGATTTCCTGATGAAACCACTAAAGCTTGTATGATTCAGCCTGGAGAATCTCATCAAGTTAAATGTGAGTTTTCAAAAACCCCTTCTGCTATTTATGTAGAGCATACTGATGAAATGGAAAATAGTCCGGTTCTTCAAGTAAGACAAGAAGCCGCGATTAATAGAGCTGCTTATTTGGTATATGATCTTAGCAGACTAAATATTCAATCTAATGAAGGTATTATTAATTTTACATTAAATAGTAGCGGTATTAAATTTGGTGATATATTTGTCGTTGATGAATATGGAAACCAATATGATTGTATTGATGGATTTTATTCTTTTAATACTAAGCCTAAAAATCTTTATGTTTATAAAACATCTAAAATGTATAATTATTCTAATTTGTTTTACTTATCGGTTTCATTTTCATATGATGATTTATCAGATTCAGCTTCATTATTAAATAAAGATTTTGTAAGTAATGAGTATTTATCTATAAAAAATGGTAAAATTAAATTAAGCTATATAAATACTAGTAATTCTAATTATGATCAAATTATTGTTATTCCAGTTACATATTCTGATGATTGGAAAATAACTAGTGATATTAAATATGAAACAATTAGTGTCAGTGGAGGATTTTTAGGAATAATAATACCTAGTGATACAATATATGTAAATATAACTATGAAATTTATTCCAAAAGGAATATATTTAGGATTATTAGGATCTTTAGGAGGAATAATTATTTATACAGCCATTTTCTTACCGGGATACTTAAAAAAACATAAAAACGGAGTTGATTTACAATGAAAATAGGTAGAATAATAGTACCTGCATACAATGAAGAAAAGAATATTTCTTTATTTTATGATGAAGTAATTAAATATATTAATTATGAAAATTATAATATTGATATTTTATATGTAAATGATGGATCAAT
>JAOZSU010000184.1:0-2935 GCA_029939475.1 Mycoplasmatota bacterium
ATCACATAGATGTTTTTATTATTAAATAGAAAAGTTATGTCTAAGGTAGAAACTAGTAATCATATCTCTGTAACTGAATCTGATTTAGAGACTATTATAGACACTATGGAAGAAGAAGGTTCTATTGATGAAGAAGAAGCAGATATGTTACAAAAGGTATTAGATTTGTCAGAAATTAACGTTGAAGAAATCATGACTCCAAGAGTTGATATGGTAGCGATTGAAGTTAATGATGATATTGAAAAAGTTAAAGAAATATTTTTTAAAAACAAGTTTTCTCGAATTCCTGTTTATGATGGTAACATCGATAATATTATCGGTGTATTATCTGAAAGAGATTTCTATACCAAATTAATTAAAGGTCAAAACATAAATATAAGAAGATTAGTAAGAAAACCAATCTTTGTCCCTGCATCAAGTAAGGTAGATGCGTTGATTGAGCTATTACAAGCTAAAAACAGTCATCTAGCTTTTGTTGTGGATGAATATGGTGGCCTTGATGGAATTGTGACTATGGAAGATGCATTAGAAGAATTAGTTGGAGAAATCTATGATGAACACGATGCAATAGAAGAACCAATTGTAAAAACATCGGAAAATACATATATTATAAACGCTGACTATGATATTGAAGATTTATTTGAAGATTTAGAATTAGGAGAACCTCCTGTTTCTGAATCAACCTCTGTTGGAGGATGGCTTTTTGAACTCTTCCAAGATATACCAGAAGTTGGAGAAGAAGTCGAACATATAATCTATTACAACCAAGAATACAACGAATTAAGTGAAGTGATTTCTGAAGAAAGCGCAGTGCTTACCTTTAAAGTTTTAAAAGTTAAACAAAGGCGTATTGAAGAAGTTCTTTTAACAATCGATAAGATCGATAAGGAAGAAGATTAAGTGGGGTAATCCTCACTTTTTTGAAAAGGTGAATTATAATGGAAAGATTACAAAAAATATTACAAAAAGCAGGAGTTGCCTCTAGGCGGAAGGCTGAAGAATTAATAAAAGAGGGCCATGTTCAAGTTAATGGAGAAACAGTGACCGTTTTAGGTACTAAAGCAAAGTTTTCCGATAACATTACTGTAGATGGTAAAAAAATAAAAATAGAAAATAAAGTATATTACGTATTGTATAAACCTGAAGGGTTTGTTTCTACTAAACATGATGAGTATAACCGTTTAACAGTAATGGATTTGATTCCTGTCAAAGAAAATATTTTTCCTGTAGGACGATTAGATTATAATACTAGCGGTGTGCTTATATTAACTAATGATGGGGAGTTCGCTAACAATCTAATACATCCAAAACATAAAATAGAAAAAGAATATTCAGTTAAAATAACTGGATTACTAAGAAAAGAAACTTCAAGAGCATTATCACGTGGTATTGATTTAGGAGATTTTAAAACTCAACCAGCTAGAATCTTTAATGTTAAATATGATAATGCTAAAGAGAATACTTTTTTGAATATAATTATTACTGAAGGTAAGTATCATCAAGTAAAAAGGATGTTTGAAAAATTCGGTCATAAAGTAATCAAATTAAAGCGTGAACGCTTTGGTACTGTTACTTTAAAAGGCTTAAATCGTGGTGACTATCGCGTGTTAAAGATACATGAGATAAAGAAACTTTGGAATTTAAGTAATAATGGCTAGTATTTCGTAATCTTTTTTTGTAGAAAAATTAAAATAGTATGTTATAATATTAAAGGTTATGGGGGCAGATATGAAATATAGAAGTATCGCAATCGACGGTCCTGCTGGAGCTGGTAAATCTACAGTTGCGAAAAAATTAGCTGAAAAACTAAACTACGTATATATAGATACTGGGGCCATGTATCGAGCAACCACATATAAAGCAATCAGTTTACAAACTGATTTAGATAATCCCTATGCATTTGGCTTTTTGGATTATACTGAATTTGTTTTTAAATCAGGAGAGCTTTATATGGACGGAGTTAATATGACAGTCTTAAATCGCTTAAAAGAAGTAGCTGACAATGTTTCAAAGGTATCTAGTCATATACCAGTAAGAAATAAATTAGTCTCTTTGCAACAAGAAATAGCTAAGAAAAATAATGTGGTTATGGATGGAAGGGACATCGGGACTGTTGTCTTAAAAGATGCTGATTTAAAAGTATTCATGGTAGCTTCTGTAAAGATAAGAGCTTTGAGAAGATACGAAGAATTAAAGTCAATTGGAATGAA
This sequence comes from Mycoplasmatota bacterium, assembly GCA_029939475.1. Classification (GTDB taxonomy): domain Bacteria; phylum Bacillota_I; class Bacilli_A; order Izemoplasmatales; family Hujiaoplasmataceae; genus 4572-104. The sequence goes on from JAOZSU010000184.1 coordinate 2,211, forward strand.
TGTAACATTGGCAGAGTTAGAAGAGGATATTAAAAGGCGAGATGATTTAGATTCTAGTCGCGAATATAATCCGTTAAAACAAGCAAAAGATGCAATAGTAATCGATACTTCAAATATAAGCATAGATGAAGTTACCGATATATTATATAACAAATACAAGTTAAAGCTTAAAGGAGAAAGTTAGTATGGGAATGAGTAGCGAAACAAAATTGTACATCCCTAAAGTAAGAGAAATAGTTACAGGAACTGTAGTTAATGTAACTGATTCTGAGGTATTAGTTGATGTAGGATACACCTGTGAGGGAGTTATCTACAAGGAACATTTAACAAATAATAAAGATGAGAATCTTAAAGATTTGTTTAAGGTTGGAGATTCAATTAAGGTAAAAATTACACAGTTTAGACAAGGTGATGATTCTGATGTATTATTATTGTCAAGATTGGATATTTTAAGACAAGAAAAAATCGATCAATATAAAGATGATTTAGAAATAGATAAAGATGTTAGCTTTAAAGTAAAAAAAGCCGTTAAAGGCGGATTATTATTAGATTATCATGGTATAGAAGCTTTCTTACCTGAATCCTTAATTTCTTTAGGAAATGATACAAAAGAAAAAGAAGAATTAGTTGGGAAAACTATCAAAGCTAGAATTATTGAACTTGACAAAAATGGTAGAAGAGACCGTATTATTGTAAATAGAAAACAATTACAATATGAAGAATTA
>JAOZSU010000185.1:0-2915 GCA_029939475.1 Mycoplasmatota bacterium
ATAACAAGCGCATCGGCAGTTCGGTCTCGCAGTGTTTTCGTCCTGAACCTTACGGTTCAGGTGTTTGGTTGTTCGTTTTACGACGGAATCATGCTGATTCCGCCGCATGCGCAGAACATTAGTGGAATTTTGAAATGCTTTTATTTAGGAGGAGTTATAAAAAGAGCACTTATTTTATTTGGACTTTGGGTTTTATTCTTAGTAAATTTGTTTGCAATCGAAGCAAATGATGATCTTGATAATTATGAAATTAAACCAGTAATTAATGCTAAAACTGGAAATTGTACCAGTGTTCAATTAATTAGCAAAGAAGATAAGAAAATAATTCATAAAATTGATATAGATGAAAAGAATCCTTATAATAAAAAATATCCATTAATAAAAAAAGGAGATTATAATTATAACTTGTATGATTTAACTGAAGTAAATGTAAATACTTTGAAAATAGATAGATCAAATTATGTATATAAACCTGAATTAAGCCGTATTGTATATGGTTCTTGTGTATTCTGGCTCTTTAAGAATGAAAATTATTTCATACTTACCTACAGATTTAATTACTTAGATGGAACAAAAGAAGACTTGATAGCGTATTCTTCGTATTTATATATCTATAATAGTAAAGGGGAGTTAATAAAACAAATTGAAAATTTATCAGAAGTAATGGGAAGACCTGTTATTACTGAAAATGGCAAATATTTAACCTATCGTTTTGGTGGATTTTTAGCAGGGTCTGGATATACATTGACTAAAGCAGGTTATAGAATAATTGATATTGAAGAAGAAAAAACTATAATTGATTTAAATCTATCTAATCAATATACAAATGCTACTACTTTAGCGGAAGATAATATGATTATTATAAGATTAAACGGTAAAAATTATAAGTATTTAGTATATGATTTTGAAAAAAAACGAATATATTCAAAAGTTTATGATAAAAATACAATGGTAAAAATAAAAAAAATTACAAAAGATGGTTTTGTACTTGGGAAAAATAATGCTTTAGATAAAGATATCGAAGTACACCTATATTCAGATTCTTTTAATGAGAAGGTCTTAGATGAAAAATAAATATTTTATTATACTTATTTTTTTAATTATAATCTATACTCTTTCATCTCAAAATCTTCCAGTAATTTATCAACAGTATAATGGATTAGTTGGTTTACAACATAATTATGAAACACAATTAGATACATTTCAAACTTCTCATATAACTTCAGATTTTGGTAAACGTTATATCAAAGAAAACAATGTTTGGAAGCAAAAATGGCATAAAGGCGTTGATTTTAATCGAGGAATAAATGATAAGGGTGATCACTTATTGGCAATCTCAGGTGGCAATATTAGGCAATTATTTGTTTCATCTAATGTCGACTATAAATTTATTGCAATTGACGGTCCTAACAATTTAGATTTTGGATATGGTCATATTTTCGAGGATGGTATTCCTCAATCTGGATCGGTAATGCAATTAGGAGATTTATATTTGAAACAAATGTATCTGCCTCCTGATCAATTTGCTATAATTTATGCTCCATCAAATGGAGATACTATTGCAATCGGTCCAACAACTGGTTATGTAATTTTTAATAGTGATACTCTTTCTGTTACAGATGTTGTTACAGATAATCAAGTAATAGCACCTTTGGGAGATTCTGGCGGAACAAATGCTCATCTTCATTTGTATTATTATGAAAATATTAATGAGCCAACACTTAATACAAATGATAACTGCATTGATCCATTAGAAGTTGTAAGTCATGCTCAGCCAAACTATGAGATTACCATAGATTCTGTGCAAACGGTTTATCCGGGAGATTCACTATCATCAGTAAAAGTTCGTTGTACAATGCTTAATCCGGATGGCTCTGTACCGGCAACAGCTAATCATTACGACAACGTAACAATGAATATAGATAATGTGGAACTATTTATCAAAAAAGAGTATGAACCTGATAGCTATTATAATTTTATTAAAGGAAATAGTTTTGAGTCTAAAATTATCCATGGTGCAAGAGCCGGAACTACACGCTATCCTTCTGATGGAAATCCAAGCTGGTGTAGTAATACCGATATTGCCAATACAAGCCAGGTTGGTTCATTTACTAAAACCGGGATAAAAGCCTATGCCTATTGCGATTCTCTTGGCTATCCCTATGATGATTTCTATTTCTCCGACATTTTCCTGAGAATAGCAGAAGATGATTCGATAAGCTCTACTATTTTAGATGCAGCAGAAATTAACAATGAAGCCCGTTATCCCGATGGCAAATACTTGTTAAAAGCTAAAGCTGTTACTGTGCGGGATTCCGTTTATTGGAGTGAACCACAGGAAATAACCATCGACAATTTCGTACCTTATATAAAGGAAGTAAAAATATACTCCAATGGTAGTACTGCTTACTGGGCCGGCTGGCACTGGTGGGAGAGTACAGGTCTGGTCTATTCCGAACAGGTAGATTCTCCGATTCGGGCAGGAAATGATATCACTATTAAAGTAACCACCAGCGAACCATTGGATACGCTGATTTGTTGAAAGTAAGAATAGATGAAAAATATTGACTTAATAAACACCAAAATTGTTTTCTTACAACGCATCAGAGAATAAGTTTGTAATAAAAAATAAGCAAAAGGATCATCTGATCCCAAATGAAGAATATTCAGAATTAATATTTTAACAAAGGAGCAACTAATGAAAAGGATAATGGTTTTACTTGGATTGATTTTATTGAGTTTAAGTTTTCTTACTGCAGAAGAACAAACAGATGATTTGGATAAATACGAAATACAAACTAAGGGCAGGATCATAAATTTTGTTGAAAAAGATACTAAGAATGTAATAAAAACAATAAACAAAGTTGATGACAACCCATTTATGCAGCGCTTCGAACAGAAAAAAGAAGCTGAAC
>JAOZSU010000186.1:0-2893 GCA_029939475.1 Mycoplasmatota bacterium
TGGAGCTGATTTAAACATCTTAATTCATGGAGTTTCCATGGGAGCTGCGTCAGCTATGATGGTTACTGGATTAGATATTCCTAATAATGTTAAGTTCTTATTATTAGATTCTGGGTTTACTAGTGTTAAAAAAACATTTACAAATGCAAGAAAAAATAAAGTTTTAAGAATTTTCTTTCCGGGATTAAATTTAATTATTTATTCAAAACATAAATTTATTCTAAATCAAGTTAATCCAGAAAAATATATGCGTAAAAATACCATTCCTTTTTTAATCGTTCAAGGAGGAGAGGATAAAGTAGTTCCTATATCTATGGGTGAAAGGTTATTAAATGTTTCACCAGCGGGTCAAAAAGAAATGATAATAATTGATGAGGCAAAACACGCTTTAGGTTTTTATGTAGACTTTGATAAATGTCAAAATGAAGTTTTTAAAAATATTAAAGATGTATTTAAGATAAAAAAAATATATAAGATTAATGAGTAAATATAAAAAAATGTCATATTTCATGACATTTTTTATTTAATCTTTACTAAATAAAAATTTAATAGCTTTAAAATACTGACGATTAATTAAAGCTATAATAAGCTTCATGGAATTAATCTTAACCTTGCCTTCAGAGAATAATGCAAGGCTTCTTAAAGGTGTGTGATAAATGCTCTTTAATATCATTAAGCTAAAGTTTTCATCCATATCTTTAAATCTTTCCATAATTTGTTTTTCAATATTTTTCTTTAAAATTTTACCTAAATAAGTATTTTCGATATCATCAATATTATTGTTTATTGTAAAAGGACGTTTAAATGTAATTTTTATATCTTTAACATCTTGATTTATTAATTTCGCAAAATCCTCTTTATCAAACTTAAGTCCACCTTTTACTTGGTAACTTGGTAATTTATTACAAATACTATCAATATATTCTTTTCCTGTTTTTACTTCAATAGGGATTTCTAAATACATATCTCTTACATTACGCATGATTTGTAAATGATATATGCCATCATCAGTAGTAAAATTTTTAGTCTTTAGATGGTAATAGCTTAAATTTTTCATGCCTATTTCAAATTCAACGCTAACTGTTTCTTTGTTTTTAATGAACACTTTTTTAAAATCAATCAATTCTCTTTTAGGCCTTGTGGTTTTTGGATTTTTAGCTTCCGCAAATAACAAGACAACTTCTTTACCATCAAAAGGTCCATTATTGGTTATATCAACTGTTAATGTTAGAGTTTCATTGTTATTTTTAAATGTCTTTTTATTTGTTTGAATATTTTTGTATTCAAAATGGGAATAGCTTAAACCATATCCAAATGGAAATAAAACTTTTTTATTAGCTGTTTGGTAGTATCTATACCCAACATAAATGCTTTCTTGGTAAAAAACATTATTATTACCCTTGGCAAAGAAAGGATTGCTAGGGACATCATTAACAGCTAAAGGGAAACTCTCAGCTAATCTTCCACTAGGATTAGCCTTTGCGAATAATATTTGGTCAACGGCTTCACCTAGCCCTTCACCACCTAAATAGCAGTTTAATAAACCTTTAATATTTTCTAAGAAAGGCATAACTACAGGAGAGCCTATTTGTAAGATGACTATAATATTATTATTCTCTTTAGCTAATGTTTGAATTAAATGATCTTGATTTTTAGGAAGTTTTAAATTTTCTCTATCAAAGCCCTCTGATTCAAATTTGTCTGTAAGTCCACCAACGAAAATTATCTTATCATAATTTTTTACGACTTCTTTAACTTCATTAACAAGACTAGAATCAATTTCATCTGTTTTAGAATTATATCCTAAATAGAAATCAATATTTTCATATTTAATTAGTTCATCAAATATAGAACTCACTTTATAAGGATTAATATGACTTGATCCCTGCCCTTGAAAATGCATATTTATAGCCATATCACCTATTAATAGAATTTTTTCATCTTCATGTAAAGGTAAAATTCCATCTTTATTCTTTAAAAGCACCATTGATTCAATTGCTAAATCACGAGAAACTTGATGGTGTTTTTCCAAATCCACATCAAGATGCTTTTGATCTTTGAATTTATTAACTAACTCAAGAATTCTTTTTACAGATTCATCAAAGATTTCAATGGATACTTTCCCCTTTTTATAATCCTTAATTAATGTATGAATTCCATAGATATAACCAGGCATTTCTAAATCTAGTGAAGCAATTAATGCCTTTGTTCTATCATTAACAGCTGTCCAATCAGAGACAATAACTCCCTTAAAACCAAATTCATTGCGCAAAACTTCTTTTAAATGATTAATGTTTTCAGATGCATAAATTCCATCAATTTTATTATATGAACACATAATCATTTCAGGTTCTAATTCAATTAAATCTCTGAAGCTTTTGTAATACAATTCATATTTAGCTCTCATGTCAGCTATCGAATTAGATGTCATTCTATATGTTTCTTGAGAATTCAATGCATAATGTTTTAGACAAACACCGATATTTTCTGATTTAGCTCCTAAAATATAACCTTTAGCCATTATTGTGGTAACTAAAGGGTCTTCAGAAAAGTATTCAAAGTTACGTCCATTTAATGGATGGCGTTTAATATTGATTCCAGGTCCTAGGATAATATCAATACCTTCAGATTTAAATTCTTTGGCTATAAACTTTCCCATTTTATTAGATACTTCGGGATCAAATGAGGATGCGATGGTTACTAAAGATGGATAACATACTGAAATATGTGTATCCTTAATTTTTTTCTCATTGTCGACTAATTTTCTAAGTCCATGAGGACCATCTGACATAGTAATAGAAGGTATGTCTAATCTATCGATATTCTTTGTACTCCAAATATCTTTACCTACTAAAAGCTCAGCTTTTTCTTCAATCGTTAAATCATTTAATAA
>JAOZSU010000015.1:0-375 GCA_029939475.1 Mycoplasmatota bacterium
AGCTAGATCTTGAAGAGAATAATCTTTGTATCTCTCTTCAATTTCTTTGCTATGTTTATTTCCTATGAACCGATAATCATAGAGAACAGATGAAATATAAAGCCCACTACCTCCAACTAAAACTATAGGTATATTTTTGTTAGTTAATTCAGTAATCTTATTCCTAACAATTTCTTGATACTTAGCTACTGAAAATTCTTCATCAGGGCTTAAGATATCAATTAGATGATGTTTTATTCCTTCTCTTTCACTTTTTTTAATCTTAGCGGTTCCAATATCTAGGCCCTTATAAAACTGCATTGAATCGCAAGAAATGACTTCTGCGTTTAAATATTTAGCTAAAATTAAACTTAATTTTGTCTTTCCAACTCCTGT
>JAOZSU010000015.1:385-3847 GCA_029939475.1 Mycoplasmatota bacterium
TAGGTCCGACTATAGCTATAATTTGGTTCATCATAACACCCTGTTAAACCAATGTTCAATTTGTCCTATAGTTATACTAACTATGATAGGTCTACCATGAGGACAGGTATAAGGTCTTTTACATTTTCTTAAATCATTTACTAAATTAGCGGCTTCAGCTTTTGTGATATAATGATTTGCCTTTAGGGAATGCTTACAAGATAAAAGCTTTGCTAAATCATCAATAATATCAGCTTTTTTTAATGTTTTCTCTGATATTAAAGTTTCAACTATTTCTTCTGCGAATTCAAGTTCGTGTCCCTTATAAAACCAAGAAGGAACTTGTTTTATTAAAATTTGATTATTAGTTATTATTCCTTTTATACCAAAATCCGATAATTCAGATAGGTGTTCTTCTAACAAAATTGCCTTTTCTTTAGGTAAAGCAAGCTCTAATGGAAGTAATAATTCCTGAGTTTCACTATGTCTTCTTTCCATTTGTCTTAGATATCTTTCATAACGAATGCGTTCAGCTGCGGCGTGTTGGTCTAATAGGTATAATCCAGTTTCATTTTGGAAAATTAAATACGTGCCTAAATACTGCCCAATATATTCCATATCCGGTATTACATTTTTTGGTATTGCTGATCTTAATGTTTCCATTATGTATTTTGGTTTTATTGTAGACTTTTCCTGATTAATAACTGGCTGTTTATTTTCTTTGTATTCACGTATAGGTTCATGAAACTCTAATTTTATCTGTTCAATATCATCTTCTTTGGGTGTTTGATAAATATATGAAGAAGAAACAAGAGGTTCAACAGTAGTTTTTATTAAATCTAGAAGTTTTTGATATTCAGAAAATTTAATTTCTTGTTTTCTTGGATGAATATTAACATCGATAATAGATGGATCGCATTCAATATATAAAACAGCTATAGGATAGCGGTTTTTTGGTATCAACTGTTCATAACACTCACGTATTGCGTTAATAATTCTAGTATCCGTAATATTTCTTTTATTAACAAATATATTGACATAATGATTGTTAGATCTATTTATAATTGGATTAGTTGTAAACCCAAAAATAGAGTAATCCCTTGATTCGCCAGAAAATTCAATTAATTTTCTCGCTACATCAGCAGAATATATTGAAGCTAGTATGTCTTTAATATTATTATTGCCAAGGCTTACAAATTGTATCTTTTGATTGTTAGTCAATTTAAAAGATATCTTTGGATAAGCTAGGGCGAATTTATGAATTAAATTAACAATCATTGCGAGTTCGTATTGAGGAGATTTAAGATATTTAAATCTAGCTGGAGTTGTATAAAACAATCTAGTTACTTCTATTTTAGTGCCTTGATTTAAGCTAGCCTGTGATTTAGAAATAAATTTTCCATCCTCAAAAACTACCTTTATAGCTTCGCTGTCCTTTGAAGTGGTTAGTTCTACCCTACTAATAGCGGCTATACTAGGTAAAGCCTCGCCTCTAAATCCAAGTGAATTTATTCTAAAGAGATCATTTATATTTTTAATTTTAGAAGTTGCGTGTCTTTCAAACGCAAGTAAAGCATCGGTTTTATCCATTCCTACACCATTATCAGTTACAGTGATTGAGGTTAATCCCGATTCGATTAATGTAATATCAATTTGTGTAGCTAAAGCATCAATGCTGTTTTCAACTAATTCTTTTACAACATTGGCTATTTTTTCAATTACTTCACCAGCAGCGATTTTATTAGCTATAACCTGGTCAAGTTTTTTAATAACACTCATTAAAAACTCCTTATTTATTTGAAAGTTTCTTAATTTCTTCCAAGACATCATTTAAGATATTCATCGCCATAATTGGAGTGATATCATTGATATCTAATTCCTCTAATTGTTCTATTATGGATTTGTATTTATCTTGGACATCTTCTTGTAATTCTAATGTCTCTTGATAATTAAATAAGTCTATAGTTTGTGGTTTTATAATATTATATCCATGATTTTTTTCGAGTTCAGCTAAAATTTCTTTAGAACGGGTAATTACAATGTTTGGTAGTTTAGCAAGTTTTGCGACATGAATACCATAACTTCTATCAGTAGGTCCATCAACTACCTTATGCAAAAAGACAATATTTCCATTTTCTTCCTTAGCAGAAACATGAACATTATGCAATGATTTTAAATCGCCTTCTAAGTAAGTTAATTCATGATAATGAGTAGAAAATAAAATCTTACAATTTATTTTATGATGGCTATATTCAATTATAGCTTGAGCTAAAGCCATTCCATCATAAGTAGCTGTTCCTCTACCTATTTCATCAAATAAAATAAGTGATTTATTAGTTGCGTTCTTTAAAGCATAGTTAACTTCTAACATTTCTACCATAAAAGTAGACATGCCTATTGATAAATCATCTGAAGCTCCAATTCTTGTGAATATTTGATCAAAAATAGGAATCCTAGCACTAGTTGCCGGAACGAAACATCCAATTTGCGCCATAATTATTATTAAAGCTACTTGCCTCATATAGGTAGATTTACCACTCATATTAGGGCCGGTAATTAAAAGTATTTGATCTTTTGGGCTCATATGGATATCATTTGAAACAAATGTTTCTTCGCTTATAACTTCGACTACTGGATGTCTTCCTGAAACTATATCTATAATTTGTTCATCTACTATTATTGGTTTTATATAGCGATTGTTCATAGAAACTATTGAAAAAGCTAGTAACATGTCAATTTCAGATAATGTTCTCGCTAATTTTTGAAGATCTATCGTATAGTTTTTCGCATTCTCTCTTAATTCAATAAATAAATCGTATTCTAGATTAATAATAGAATCATTCGCTCCTAAAATTTTAGTCTCTTGGAGTTTTAATTCTTCTGTTATATAGCGTTCAGAATTAGATAATGTTTGTTTTCTAATGTATCCAAATTCTTCTTTAACAAGGTCAAGTTGCCCTTTAGTAATCTCTATATAATAACCAAATACTCTATTATATCCAACTTTTAATTTCTTTATTCCAGTTCTTAAGCGTTCTCTTTCAACAAATTCTTCTAACCATTCCTTAGAATTTTTCGCAATATCACGAAACTCATCTAAAGATTCATTATAACCATCTTTTATTATTCCACCTTCTTTAATAGAAAGTGGTGGATTATCGATTAAAGCTTTTTGAATTAAAGTGGTGAGGTCGCTTAAATCAGGTATATTTTCAGCTAAGTTTTTCGCAAAACCATTTTTTAATTCAAAGAGAGATTCTTTAATATAAGGAATCGTTTGTAAGCTTTTTTTAAGATTAACCATATCTTTTGCATTAGCATTACCAAAAGAAATTCTACCGACAATTCTTTCAAGGTCGTAGACTTGTTTTAATTGTTTTAATATATCACTTCGAACAATAAAATTATTGTTAAAGCTTTCAACTAAGCTATATCTCTCTTCAATATGTTTTCTATCAATTAAAGGCCTTTGAATACTTTGTT
>JAOZSU010000015.1:3857-5862 GCA_029939475.1 Mycoplasmatota bacterium
ATAAGAACCTAGATCCCATAGCTGTTTCACATTTATCTAACAAAGAAAATAAAGTATTCTGTTTAGAACCACGTCTTAGAGTCTCAGTTAATTCAAGGTTTTTCTTTGAATTATTATCAATTCTAAGATATGATTCAGAAGTAAAAACTTGAACTTTTTGTAAATGAATTAATGATTGTTTTTGGGTCTTTTCAAGATAATTCACAAGTCTTGCGAAGGCTTGAATTAAGTCTTTGTCATAGATATCATTTACTAGATTATTATAATAAGTTGGTAAATTAATTTCATCTGAAATAGATATTGTTAATTCATAGGTATTTAAGTAATGTTTAATTAAGCGGTTTCTTAACTTTGAAGGAATAACTACTTCTTTCACATTTAAATTAAGTATTTCATTAAACAAAATATTAATATCTTTAGGAACTTTTTCTAAATAGTTTTCTCCAGTTGTTAAATCTGAGAAAGCTAAAATAAATCCAAGTTTATATTCGGATACAGCTACTATATAGTTATTATCTTTTTGGTCAATAGTACCGTCTTCAATAATAGTACCTGGAGTAACTAGTTTAATTACTTCTCGTTTTACAATTCCTTTTGCGAGCTTTGGATCTTCTACCTGTTCAACTATGGCTACTTTATATCCTTTTTCAACTAATTTTTCTAAATATATATTTTTGGCATGATATGGTACGCCACACATTGGAACTCTTTCTTTAGCTCCAGCATCCCTACCAGTTAAAACAATTTCCAATTCTTTTGAGGCTAGTATTGCGTCTTGGAAAAACATTTCATAAAAATCTCCAAGTCGAAAAAAGACTATATAATCGCTATAGTCTTTTTTTATCTCTAAATATTGCTGCATCATTGGTGTATAGATACTTGAGTCAATTTGTTTCATTTATACTCCTATATTATTACCAAAACACTGGTAAGTTGAAAGGTAGGTTACCTGGATTTAAAACTGTATAATAGTAATATGAATATCCTACAAAACCAACAAGTGCTAAAATAAATACAATTACAATAAACCATATAATACGACGGCGACGACGTTTTTTATAGAATTTTTTAATTATTTGATTAATCTTTTCATCAAGTAATTCCTTCTCTTCTTCAGAAAGAATACTTTCATCTTTTAAAATTTCTTCCTGAGGTTTTTCCTTTACGATAGCCTTTTCTTCAGGCTTTTCTTCAGGTAAAGAGATTGGTTCTTCCTCTACCTCTTTTTGAGGTGCTTCTTCTTTAACCTCTTCCTTAATCTCTTCCTTAACCTCTTCTTTAATTTCTTCTTGAGGTTCTTCCTCAGGTTCTTCCTCAACATAAGGTTCAACTACATCTTCAACCTCTTCTTCTACAGGAATAACTTTTTCAGGTTCTTTTTCTTCTTTTGGCATCTCTTCTGTTTCGATATCTCCAACAACTTCTTCTTCACGGCTTTCAAGAGGTATATCGTAACTAAAGTTATCTTCTTCAACTGGTTTGTGATACATATCTAAAGCAAATTGAATAAATTCAATCATATCTTTTTTCTTTAAATCAATTGAAATCTTAAAGCCTTTTTCTTTGGCATATATCTCTAAATCAAGAACGCTTTTTTTAGATAATAATTCTGATTCATCTTCAGTTAATTGAAATTTAGCTGTTAATATTTCAATTAGTTTTGATTTATTTATTCTTCTTGGAACTGTAATACCATATTTTTTGCCAAGAGCTTTTAAATCACCTAATGTATAAGAACTGAGTAACTCTTCATTCCAATCAGTTATTTTAACACCATCAAGGTAACCTTTAGCTTCATAGAAAAAATCTTTTGTTAATTCATAAAATTCACTGTATTTCATAACTTCTAGGTCAACTGTATAGTTGTGTTGAAGTTGTTCTAATTCGTTAATAAAACTGTTTTTCAAAGATAGTTTATCCATATTGACAAAGATAATATTAAAGAGAAGTTCTTTATATCTAGATAGTTCAAAGTCTAAATTATATTTTTCAATTAATTTTTCTT
>JAOZSU010000015.1:5872-10956 GCA_029939475.1 Mycoplasmatota bacterium
GTATAGAGAAAAATTATCATATCCTCGTAAACGATATTTTAACTCATCTGTATATGTGTTATATATTTTATCTTCGAATACTTGAGGCCTAATAGTTTCTCTTAACAAAAAAGCATGAATAAATAAAGGTAGTTTTACCTTGTATTTTAAGAAAAGCTTCTTAATATCCTCTGTTGGAATCACAACCAAACGTTTTGAAAATGAAAAATACTCTTCTTTTGATTTGAATTTAGACATAATCTCACCCTTTTTTATCAATATATAAATATATTACCTTATATTAAAATATATTTCAATAGAAGTATGTATAATTAGAGCGATTTCCTTGTTTTTTTATATATATAAATATAATTAGAGTTATTCAGGCAAATATTCACCATCTAAAGACCAAGTTTTTGCTTTTGTGATTTTAACAGGAACTATTTTTCCGATGTATGAGGGAGCAATCAAAAGGTTTACTAATTTGTTATTTTCAGTATATCCTGAAAGGACATTTTTATTAGTTTTAGAATAGCCTTCTACAAGAACTTTAACTGTCTTTCCTTCAAAGCGTTTATTTCCTCTTAAATATCCTTCATTGACTAAATCATTTAATCTATGTAGTCTTGCCTTAGCTTCTTCTTTAGTAACTGTTTCTTCAAAAAGTGCAGCTGGTGTACCTTTTCTTTTTGAATAAACAAAGGTATAAGCTCCTTCAAATTTCGCTTTTCTAACTAAATCCATTGTTTCTTCAAAATCTTCTTCAGTTTCAGTAGGAAATCCTACAATAATATCAGTAGTAATTGAAACATCAGGTATTCTTTTATATATTCTATCTACTAAATCTAGATACTGTTCTTTTGTATATTTTCTGTTCATTTTCTTTAATACTTTATTAGAACCAGATTGAACTGGTAAATGAATATAAGGCATTAAGTTATCACATTCACTTATTACATCAATTAGTTCATCAGAGAAGTCTTTGGGATGGCTTGTAGTAAAGCGAATGCGGGGAATATCTATTTTGCTTAAATCGCGCAATAGATCTGGAAAAGTATATTTAGAGTCAGTAAAATCTAATCCATATGAGTTAACGTTTTGTCCGATTAAGGTTACTTCTTGATAACCTCTTTTAACTAAATCTTCAACTTCAGAAATGATATATTCTTTTCTTCTAGAGCGTTCTTTACCTCTTGTATAGGGAACTATACAGTATGTACAAAACTCATCACATCCATACATGATATTAACCCATGCTTTAAAGCGGTTGTCTCTTGCGTGTGGTAGGTTTTCAATTATTTTACCTTCTTCAGATAAAACTTCAATTATCTGTTTTCTTTCCTTCATGAATTTGTCTAAATAATAGATAAATTTATTAATGTTATGTGTTCCTATTACGATATCTACGTGTTTATATTTAGAAAGAATCCGTTCAACTGTGGTTTCTTCTTGGCTCATACAACCAGCTACAACTAAGATTAAATCAGGGTTTATTTTCTTAAAACTTTTTAGTCTTCCAAGTTCACCAAAAACTTTGTTTTCAGCGCCTTCTCTTACTGCACAAGTATTAATCAATATAAGACTAGCTTCTTCTACTTTATCTGTCTTTGTATAGCCTTGTTCTTCTATTAGAGCACTTAAGATTTCTGAGTCTATTTCGTTTGCTTGGCACCCATGGGTTTGGATAAGATATTTTTTTCCTAGTCCTAAGTTTTTAATAGATTCATCTTTTTTATATTCAATTGTTTCTACTGTTTTTTTTGATCGCTTGCGTGCTTTTTTTAAATTTGGTTTATTTAAGTTTTCCATATATTAATCCTCTATTATATTAATTCTTTTAATTGTCTTTAAGTCTAAGTCCATAATTACTGCGTTAAATTGGAGTTTTCCTTCTTTTTCAGGCCTAACTCTTTCAGGAACGCCACTTATAAATTTTCTTATAGCTTGTTTAATATTTCCACCAATTATACCATATTTAATTCCCGTCATACCAATGTCTGTAATATATAATGTTTTTTTCGGTAAAACCATATTATCAGCTGTAGGCACGTGTGTGTGAGTTCCTAAAACAGCGTCAACTCTTCCATCTAAGTAATGCGCTAAGGCGAGTTTTTCACTCGTGGCTTCAGCGTGAAAATCGACAATTATATAATCAGCTTTAATTTCTTTTAACAATCTATCAGCTACTAAGAAGGGATTTTCTATAGGGTCATGCATAAATATTCTTCCAAGTAGATTTATAACAGCTATTATTTTATCATTATATTGATACAATACATATTCATTTCCCGCTGTACCAGGGCCATAATTTGCTGGTCTTGCGACATATGGAAAATTTAACACTATGGGATAATCCTTTCTTGTAAAAGTATGATTCCCCATAGTAAATATATTGACTCCCTTTTTTAAATAATCTTTGTATATAGTTTCACTGAGTCCATTGCCATCAGCGATGTTTTCTCCGTTTACAATTACAATTTGTGGCTTATACTCTCTTTTTACTTGGTCAAAATATCTATCAAAGGCATCTCTTCCTCTTTCCATATAAACATCGCCTATAAATAATACTTTCATCTTACACTCTTTTCTAGTACAAGGTAATCCTTGTTTACAATTTTAGTTTTAAAAAGAAAGCCTTCCAAATGCTGGAAGGCAATTTTTTATTTTGCAATATCTTGAGCTCGTGTTTCTCTTATAACAGTAATTTTAATCGTTCCAGGATAACTTAATCTTTCTTCAATTCGTTCTTTAATTTGTTTAGCAATTACATGAGTTCTTGTATCATCTACTTCATTTGGTTTTACAATAACTCTTACTTCTCTTCCGGCTTGAATAGCATAAGCTTCTTCAACGCCCTTAATTTCAGAAGATATTTCTTCTAATTGAGATAGTCTATTTATGTAATTTTCTAGTGATTCTGATCTAGCTCCTGGTCTAGCGGCGCTTAACGCATCAGCTGCGGCTACTAATACGCCGATAATAGTAGTGGCTTCTTTATCTCCATGATGAGATATAATTGCGTCTAATACTGCTGGATGTTCTCGGTATTTCTTTGCGATTGAATAACCAATTTCAGCGTGAGATCCTTCCACTTCATGGTCTACTGCTTTTCCAATATCATGAAGTAATCCAGCGCGTTTTGCGATAACTTCATTTTCACCTAATTCGACAGCCATTTTACCTGCAAGAAATGCAGTTTCTATGGAGTGACGCAAGGCATTTTGTCCATATGATGTTCTAAAATGTAGGCGACCAATTAATTTTGTTAAATCTGGGTGGATTCTTCCGATTCCTGTTTCAAATACAGCTTCATCACCTTTATCTCTAATAAATTGATCGATTTCTACTCTTGTCTTTTCAACTATCTCTTCAATTCTAGCTGGATGAATTCTTCCATCTAAAATCAAAGTCTCAAGAGAACGCTTTGCGATTTCTCTTCTGATAGGGTCAAATCCTGATAGTACTACTGCTTCTGGAGTATCATCGATAATTAAGTCGACTCCTGTTAAAGCTTCTAAGGCTCTAATATTACGACCCTCTCGTCCGATAATACGGCCCTTCATTTCATCATTTGGAAGTGTTACAACTGAAACTGTAGTTTCTACTGTAACATCTTGAGCATATTTCTGTATTGCATTAGAAATAATCTCTTTAGCACGTTTTTGTGCTTCATTCTTAGCCTTTTCCTCTTCATCTCTAATATAACGGTCAATTTCATCAACCATGTCTTCTTCAACGCGTTTCATAACTACGTCTCTAGCTTGTTTTTCCGTAAAATTAGCGATTTGTAAAAGCTTTTCATTTTGTTCTTTGATAATTTTTTCCAGTTGATAGTTCTTTTCGTCAATTGCGGATTTTCGATTGTCTAAGATCTCTTCTTTACGGTCTAAATTAGCTTCACGTTTATCTAAATTAGCTGATCTTCGTTCTAATAATTCTTCCCGTTGATGTAGCTTGTTTTCACGAACAGCTACTTCATTTCTTTTCTCTTTTAAGATTTTTTCGTTTTCATGATTTAGATTATAAATCTCTTGTTTAGCTTCGAGTAATTTTTCTTTCTTTATTCTCTCCGCTTGCGCAAATGCATTGTCAATTATACTTTGTGATTTATTTTTGGCAGTCTGAAAACCTTTTTCTACGACTGATACTCTTATAATAAATCCTATAAGTCCACCAACAATTAGACCTAACAAACTGGAAATAATAATTTGTAGATAGTCTGGCATCTTATTATCTCCTTTTTATTATGTTATTTCATATATTAAACGTATGTACTCATACAACAATATACTTTTTAATCTATTCTATTATATTATATATTCTTATCATAGTCAAAAGATATTTATTAATTCACTATTATTTTTTTTATTAGAGACAAAAAAAAGAAAAACCATAAAAGGTCTTTCTATTTTTCTGACATTTTTTCACGAATTAATTTGTTTATTTCTTCAAATATTTCAGGGTTTTCTAACAAATATTTTTTAACATTTTCTCTACCCTGACCAATTTTTTTATTTTTATATGAATACCAAGAACCGCTTTTATTAATTATTTCATATTCAGTACCTAAGTCTACTAATTCCCCAGCTCTAGATATTCCCTTTCCAAACACAATGTCAACTACACAGGTTTTAAAAGGAGCGGCTACTTTGTTTTTAACTACTTTTACTCTAGCTTCATTACCAACAATATCAGTTCCATTTTTAATTTGTTGGCCCTTGCGAATTTCTAAGCGAATTGAAGCATAAAATTTTAATGCTCTACCACCAGGTGTAGTTTCAGGGTTACCAAACATAATTCCTACTTTTTCTCTAATTTGATTGATAAATATTGCAATACAATTAGATTTAGACAAGGCACCTGAAAGTTTACGCATAGCTTGAGACATAAGTCTAGCTTGAAGTCCTACATGACTATCTCCCATTTCTCCTCTTATTTCAGCTTCAGGTACTAAAGCAGCTACTGAGTCAATAACAATTAAATCAACGGCTCCAGAACGAATTAAAGCTTCTGTAATTTCAAGTGCTTGTTCACCCGTATCTGGTTGACTTAAAATTAATGAATCAATGTCTACTCCAAGATTTCTAGCATACTGAGCATCCAAG
>JAOZSU010000187.1:0-2890 GCA_029939475.1 Mycoplasmatota bacterium
TTATTTTTTGGACAACGCTTATAGTGAGTATTGCTGCGGTTGTATATAGTTTGGTGTCACCCCTTTATTGGTCTTCTAACGCAACAATACTACAATCAAAAGATCAGGGTTCACTAGGCATAGATGCAAGCAAATTAATTGGTATTAATTTACCGTTTTTAGGAAAATCATCTGGTACAAATTCAGCTGATTTATTAACTATTATGAAAAGTAGATCATTTACAGAAAATGTTATCAATGAATTTAAATTAAAGAATTATTTTGAAATTGCACCAGGAGATTCACTATTTGAAATGGAACAAGCTGTCGCAAATTTATTGAACAATGTTGTTTCAATTATGCAAGATGATGATACAGGATTGATTACGATTAGTGTGATTACCAAAGACAAATATTTATCAGCTGATATTGCAAACTATTATTGGAGCAGATTACAAGATTATTTGAAAGAGAAAAGAGTTACTAAAAGCAGGAAACAAAAAATATTTATTAGTGAAAGATTAGATGAATTATTAACTAATCGTGATTCACTAAAGAATAAAGTGTTAGAATTCCAGAAAACTACAAATGTAATTGATATTGAATTGCAAACTGAAGCTACAATGACCAGATACTCTGATTATGTGGCACAAATGAAGCAATTAGAAATAAATAGAGATTTATCTTTACTGAATTATGACCAGCTTTCACCCGAAATAAAAAGAATTAATGATGAAATTGAGATATTAGCAGAGCAGATAAGCAGTATTGATAAATCTGAATCTTGCAGTGGAATGAAGTATGGGTTAAAGATATCAGAAATCCCAGAATTAACCTTGCAATATTTAGATTATAAGATGCAGTATACAATTAATGAACAACTTTTCCAATATTTATATCCTAAATATGAACAGGCAAGGATAAATGAGTTACAAGAAATCCCTATGATTGAAGTTCTTGATAAGGCAATACCTGCGGGAAGGAGAAGTAAACCTAAAAGGGCAATTATCTGCATCACTTTATTTTGTTGCGCATTACTGATCAGCTCTATCTTGGTTTTTATATTTGATGCTTTCAACGCCGTGAAAAAAGATGCAAATCGATTTAAGAAAGTTCTAGATATCAAAAAAGCATTAACAAAAAAATTATTATGATAGTAATTTACTTTAATGTTATGCAAAATTCAAACCGAGAGTTTACATTAATAAAATCGAATCACAATTTTTTTTTATTTAATCAATAACTAATGAGAAATTCGCATACATTTCAAACACTAATTATTACTCTGGGAAAATCTAGTGAAAAAATAATTCTGCTTCTTCTATCTGTAATCTTGTCCAGGTATTTATCCGTAATTGATTACGGTATTTACAAACAAACATTATTAGTATACTCAACCCTTATTGTTATTTTCACCATTGGAATACCTAGTAGTATTAGTTATTTTATTCCACAATTCCACAAAGAAGAACAAAAAACTTTAATGATACAGACATATGTTTTCTTAACAATTTTGGGTATATTATTATCAATATTGATTTATCTTAGTGCAGATATCATTGCTTTAATTTTTCACAGTAAAAGGTTATCTCAATTTTTAAAGTGGTTTGCACTGTATCCAATATTTTTCCTGCCTACACAAAGTTATACTAACTTTTTAATTAGCATAGAAAGAGCAAAGTTAACAGGGATCTTGAGTTTGAGTTTTGGTTTAACTAAACTTATTATGGTTTTGTGTATTATATTATTAGGATTATCAATACAGTATATATTTATTTCGCTGGTTCTTTTTTCTACACTTCAATTTATTATTATTTTAGGATTGGTGTTAAAAATCTATAGAAAAGTTAAATTATTATGGAATATGCAATTATTAAAAAAGCAATTATATTTTGCACTTCCGATTGGTTTATCAGCTATGGTTGGTATCTTAATAAAAAAAATGGACCAAATAATGATATCTACTTTTTTCTCACCTGAGCAATATGCAATTTATGTGAATGGAGCATTTGAAATTCCGTTTCTTATGGTTGTTCCCATTTCGGCTATGGCTGTTTTAATGCCTTATCTTGTAAAGTGTTATAAAAATAATAATAAGGATGACTTTGTTAAGAAATGGGGCAACTCAGTATTCAAAGTTAGTTTAATTGTTTTTCCTGTTACAATGTTTTTTATATTTTTTGCTCAGGAATCCATGGTTGTTTTATTCTCAAAAAAATATTTTGCCAGTTCATACGTATTAAGGATTTATCTTCTTTCCCAAATTGTAAGAATTACAATATTTGGTAACATATTTCTAATTTTAGGAAAAACAAAGTTAGTTTTAAAATATTCCATTATTGCTTTATTACTTAATATAGTTCTAAACTTCATGTTTATTAATTTATTAGGATTTATCGGACCTGCTATAGCAACAGTTATATCAATAATAATATTAGCTTTTATGCAGCTGAGAAGAATTAGTTCAATAATTGAAATAAAATTAACTGAATTATGGCCATGGAAAAAATTGTTATTATTACTGAGTTTTGTACTAATTATGGCCATAATATCATCAACAATTAAAATATTGGATTTAAGCGATATAATAACTTTAATTTTAGGAAGTATTATTTTTATTTTACTTTATTATTGCATGATAAATGCTTTTTTTAGTAATGTATTACCTCAGAAATATCGTTGGAGAAGATAGTGAAACGATTTTTAAAAACGGTTATTCCATTCAAATGGATGTATATTTTTTTACTCAAATCTCATCTGCTAAGTAAAAGCACAAGATCAATTGTAATTTTGAATTTTGTTGTTCAAAGGATTTTTGGATATAATAGAAAATTACCTTGGTCGATTCATTATACCTCCAAAATTGAAATACCAGAAAATATTACTATTCACGAAAGTGTTAAAAAAAATT
>JAOZSU010000188.1:0-2890 GCA_029939475.1 Mycoplasmatota bacterium
CATTGTTTATTTCCCCCTAAATTGTTGATTGAAGCGCAAATCATTAGTGTAAAAAGCGCGTATATCATCTAGTCCATATTTTAAGATTGCAATGCGTTCAACTCCCATTCCAAGCGCAAATCCTTGGAATTTATCCGGATCATAGCCGGCATTTTTTAAAACATTATTGTTTACCATACCTGCACCTAGTATTTCAATCCAGCCAGTGTATCCACACATACTACATCCTTTTCCCCCACATTTATAGCAGGTTACGTCAACTTCTACGCTTGGTTCCGTAAAAGGGAAAAATGATGGACGCAAGCGTATTTCTCTATCTTCACCAAATAATTTTCTCGCAACGAACAAAAGTGTCCCCTTTAAATCAGCTAGAGTTGTATCGTGATCAACTACTAAAGCTTCTATTTGTGTGAATTGATGTGAATGTGTTTGGTCATCATCATCTTTTCTATATACTTTCCCAGGACAGATTATTTTCATAGGTTCTTGATTTTTGTTTTCTAATAAACTTCTAACTTGAACAGGAGAAGTATGAGTTCTTAAAAGCTTCTCCTCAGATATATATAAAGAATCTTGCATATCTCTTGCAGGATGATTTTTAGGTAAATTTAGCATTTCAAAATTATATAAATCTGTTTCAATTTCAGGTCCTTCTTTAACAGTATATCCAAGTCCAATAAAGATATCTTCAACTTCTTCAATTATCTGAGATATTAGATGTTTAGATCCTATATTCATTTTCTTCCCTGGTAATGTAACATCTATTGTTTCAGATTCAATCTTTTGTTCTACCATTTTTTGTTCTAAAGAAAGTTTGGCTTCTTCTATATTTTTAGCTATAGTTTGTTTAGCCTCATTTATCATTTTACCAAACTTAGGTTTTTCTTCTTTAGAAACATTTTTTAAAGCTTTCATCAAATCATTAAAAACACTTTTTTTTCCTAAATATTCAGATTTTAATAGATTTAAATCATTGATGGTTTTAACTTCTTTTAACTTGGTCTCTAATTGTTTAATTAAACTTTTTAGTTTCTGTTCCATCGTTTCCTCCTCAAAAAAAATCGCCCTCAAAGGACGATTTATATTTAACCGTGGTACCACCTTAGTTCCAGATAAAAATCTGGCTCTTATTCCCTTTAACGCAGGATTGCGGAGATGATTAGTCTCACTTAGAAAATGAATTCATTAGCGGTTTTTAAAAATGCTTGCACCACTAGGCATTTCTCTCTTATAAAAACCAAACCTAATTACTACTTTTTCGTCTTCGTATTAATATATAAACATTATAACAATAATTATAAATATTGCAAGCGCGAATCAGTTTCTACGACCAAATATCGCAAGCAAACGCAACATTTCAATATAAATCCAAACAATGGTTACTAATAATCCTAAAGATAATACCCAACCATATTTTTGATCTAAGCCTGATTCTACTGCGTATTCTATATTTCTAAAATCAAGCAATAAGAAGAAAGCTGACAAAGCAGCGCTTATCACAACGATAGTATAATAAAATTGACTGCTAAATCCAATAAATATATTAATAACTGACATAATAATTAAAGCTAATAAAGAAATCACTAATATAGACGCAAATCTCTCTGTCACTTTAATAATTTTCGTAGAATACAATACTAACATTAATAATAATACCAAAAATGTAGTCAATAAAGCTGTAGGAACAATACCTTCATATACTGTAGCGTAGAGACT
This sequence comes from Mycoplasmatota bacterium, assembly GCA_029939475.1. Taxonomy (GTDB): domain Bacteria; phylum Bacillota_I; class Bacilli_A; order Izemoplasmatales; family Hujiaoplasmataceae; genus 4572-104. Next base: position 1,717 of record JAOZSU010000188.1, read on the forward strand.
AGATACTACTCCAAGAACAACTCCTTCTGATAATGCATAGATGGATGAAAATATTGGTGATAAACGAACTGACCTCGTTCCTATAATAACAGAAATGAATCCAACAATTATAGCTCCAAATAGCATTCCAAGACTTACTTGACCATATTGAATTATACCAAATGCACTAATTGTAACTAACAAGATTAAAAACATTGTTTTATATGTTACGTTTGCATAAGTTACAGGTTCTACGCTAGAATATGTATCTTCTCTAATACTTCTAAATACTGGATTTGTACTTCTAAACACTCTCATATGTAACCCCCTATTTCTGTAAGACATATTATACATTAGTTTTTTGAAGATTTTATGATAAATTGAAGTTTTTTATAAATCAAATAAAGACATTTGATTTTTTTCTATCATTCAATTAAATGTTCCTAACTCTTCTAAACGAGTAAACAGCGTAGAACTAAGTTTAGTTCTATTCTTAACATCTTGTTTTGAAATGAATGGTTTTTGATTACGAGCTTTGATAATTGTTTCAGCCACATTCATTCCTAAAGAATCTACTACTATAAAAGGTAATATCAAAGACTTTTTATCATCATCTATTATAAAGTTTCTCGCATCAGAACGGTAGAGATCAATCGGTTTAAAACTAAATCCACGTTGAACCATTTCTAAAGCTACCTCAAGTACTGTAAGCAAATTTTGTTCTCTGTCGCTTGCGTTATTGCCTAATTCTTTGATTTCATGAATTTTACGACTAATTCCTTCATAATTATTATACAAAGCTTCTGCATCAAATATAGATGCGCGTTTAGAAAAATAAGCTGAATAAAAATAGATAGGTTTGTATAATTTAAACCACGCAATTCTCATAGCCATTAATACATAAGCTGTGGCATGTGCTTTTGGAAACATGTATTGAATTTTCGAACAAGACCAAATATACCATTCGGGAACATGATTTTGTCTCATAACATTTGCATACTCTTCCCATTTTTCTGGCTTTTTAGACGCTTTTCCTTTACGGACAAACTCCATAATTTCAAAAGCTTTAGTAGGCTCGATTCCATAATCAATTAAATCAACCATGATATCATCACGACAACCTATGATATCTTTAAAATCAACTTTACCAAAAGATTTGTTAGATCCAACAACTAGGGTTTGACTATTTCCAATC
>JAOZSU010000189.1:0-2867 GCA_029939475.1 Mycoplasmatota bacterium
CCTACAAGCATTTTTTTAACTTCTTTTTCTGTATATTTTCCAGAAAAACATAATTCAACTAATGGATAGGTTGGAATTGTTCCTGTTCTTTCAGGAGAAAATGGTCCATCTCCACCCAAGGCATTATTTACATCTATAACTCTACCTTGTTTGTGGAGCCCTACTGATATTCCTCCGCCTAAATGAACGACAATTAAATTCATATCTTCATAGAGTTTACCCATAAGCTTAGCGTGATGTTTTGCGGTTGCTTTTTGGTTTAAGGCATGAAAAGTACTTCTTCTTTCAATTCCTTTAAGTCCAGATACCCTTGAAATTTCTTCAAACTCATCGATAACTACTGGATCTACTATATAAGCAGGTCGATTAAAAGGTTTAGCGAAACTATCAGCTAATAAAGCTCCTAGGTTAGAAGCATGGGAACCATACTTACAACTTCTTAGGTCTTCTAGCATTTCATTAGTTACGCGATAAGCTCCGCCGTGTTTAAGCGGTTTTAACATACCTCCTCTACCGATAAATACATCAATCTGATTTAATTTATATTTATGTTCTACTAAAAAATCAAGGATTACTTGTCTCCTAAAATCTAATTGATCTATTATTGTATTGAATTCTTGAAGCTTTTCTGTATCATGTCTAAGAGTAGCTTCTTGAATGAGTTTTTCATTCAAAAACAAAGCTACTTTAGTTGATGTACTTCCAGGATTAATGACTAGGAGTAAGTAGTCCATCTTTATTCACCACCGCTAAAAAGATTGAATTTAGTTTTGCTTCACTTGTATCGGCTCTTGAAGTAAGAACGATTGGAACTTTAGCACCCATTACAAGGCCAGCTGACTTTCCATTTGCGAGAAAAACACTGGTTTTATAGAAAATATTACCACCATCAAGATTTGGAAATAATAAAATATCACATACACCTGCGACTTTTGAATTTATTCCTTTTGTCTTAACGGATTCCATAGATACCAAATTATCTACCGCAAAAGGTCCATCAATTAAAAAATCTATGTCTTTATCTTTATAGTAATTTACTATTTTTTCAGCGTCCACTGTAGAAGCTATTTTTGGATTTACCTTTTCTACTGCGGATACTATTCCTACTTTTGGCAAAGAATAACCTAAAGATTTAGCTAATGAAACAGCTGCTTCTATAATTAGAATTTTTTGTTCCCAAGTAGGTTCAATATTCATCGCTCCATCAGTTGCGAATAACACTCTATCAAGTGTAGGATATTCTACAATACCTACATGGCTTAATAAGCTACTATTAACTATTCCATATTCTTTATTAACAACACCTTTTAAAAGTATTTTAGTATCGATTAAGCCTTTCATAACAATATCTACTTCGCCTTGGTTTACCAAATCCATCGCAATTTTAGTTGCGAGAACGGGATCTGGTTCATTGATTATTTTTAAAGAAGAATCAAAGGATAAACCTTTGATAAGTTCTTTTATTTTATCTTCAAAACCGATTAAAATAGGTTCGATAATTCCTTCTTCGCAAGCTAAATTAACAGCTTCAATAACATGCTCATCATGCGCAAAGACAACTACCATTCTCTTTTTAGTTGCTTTTTTAGCTGCGATTTTTAAATCATCTAAGTTCTTAAGCATATTTAACTCCGAGTTTTTTTACATAGTCTTTCCCAGCTTTGATAGCTTCAATATTTATATCTAGAAGATGAGCTTTCTTTTCTCCTAAAAATTTCTTGATTATAGCCAAAATTGTTTCATCGCTAAACAAATGAGTTAACTCTAAATAAGCTCCCATCATAACCATATTAGCTACTTTTTGATTACCAAGTTTAATAGCTATATCATTAACTGGTACTCCTACACTAAGAAGTGAACCTTCTTTTACTTCTTTAGATATTAAAGATGAGTTATATAGAATTAATCCACCTTCAGCTACATGTCCTCTAAATTTTTCTAAAGAAGGTGAATTAAACGCAATTAAATGATCTGCGTTCTTAAATACTGGAGAATTAATCTTTTCTTTAGAAACGATTACTGAACAGTTAGCTGTTCCTCCTCTAGTCTCTGGACCATATGATGGAAACCAAAGCCCATTTATTTCATCTTTAGTAGCGCTATAAGCAAGGATTTGTCCAAACATCATAACACCTTGGCCACCAAATCCAGCTACTTTAATATTAGTTGCTTTATTCATCTAAATCACCTTTATCTTTGAAAACGCCTAAAGGATATTCTTTAGCCATATCAGTTTTAACCCAATTCATCGCATCAACCGGAGTCATTCCCCAGTTAACAGGGCATGAAGATAATACTTCAATCATAGTAAAGCCTTTCTTATCTCTTTGATATTCAAAGGCTTTTTTAATTGCACGTTTAGCTTGAATTACGCGTTTTGGATCATATACAGAAACGCGTGCGATATAAGCAGCTCCTTTAATAGTCGCAAACATTTCAGAAATATGGATTGGATTACCATGCACACCAGAAACTCTACCGTCTTGTGAAGTAGTTGTTTTTTGTCCTATTAAGGATGTTGGGGCCATCTGTCCACCAGTCATTCCATAAATCGCGTTATTAATAAAAATAACAGTAATATTTTCACCGCGGTTAGCCGCGTGAATTGTTTCAGCTATTCCAATACTTGCAAGGTCACCATCGCCTTGATAAGTAAACACTATATTATTTGGTAATACTCTTTTAATTCCTGTAGCCTCTGCGCAAGCTCTACCATGTGGAGCTTGTTGAGCATCACAATTAAAGAATTGATATGAAAAAACTGAGCATCCAACTGAAGCAATTGCTATTGTCTTATCTAATATGCCTAATTCTACTAACGATTCAGCGACTAATTTATGAACTATACCATGACCACAACCTGGACA
>JAOZSU010000190.1:0-2857 GCA_029939475.1 Mycoplasmatota bacterium
AGCTGTAAAAATGGCTTGGAATCAAAACGGAGATTCAATAAAAAATCTTTATGAAACCGATGCGGGATGCGTTATTTCTAGTCATTGTGGAAAAGGGACTATAGGAATCTTGTATATTATGAAATAAAAAAATAGAATAAAATCATATAAAAAATTCAGTTTTTCATAACTGTTTTTTTTATAAAAAAATAGTTGACAACGCAACTAAATGAATGTATACTTTTTATTGTATACTGAATGGAGTGAAAAAATGGCTAAAACTGAATATGATTATATGATAAATAAATACTATTATCGTTTCTTAAATGATAGATTTAAAAAACTAGATATTACGAGAGCTGAAGCTCCTTATCTTCATAAAATATCAAAAGCTGGGAAGATGAAAATGAATGATTTAATAGCTGAATTACCTTTTCATAAATCTCATTCCACAAGAGCCATAAATCGTTTGGTAAAGGATGGTTTCATTATTAAAGAAATCAATCCGGATGATAGGCGTGGATATTTGCTTTCATTAACAGAAAAGGGAAAGGCAATGAAAGAGAAAGTAAATAAAATATTTATCGATTGGAATGAATTAATAGATTCAGTTATTACCGATGAAGAAAGCAAAGTATTAAATAATTTAAATAAAAAGAAATATCATTTATTGCGTAAATATTATAACGAGGAGGATAAAATAGATGAAATTAATGATTAAATACTTAAAACCATATTGGATTGGCACAATTATTATATTTATTTTAGTTGCGACCATTGCGATTAGCGGGTTATTATTGCCTGATTATATGAGTAAAATACTCGGAGAAGGTATTAGAGCACAGTTTAGTGTTTTTAATCCCGCAACTAATCAGTGGATGGATCTTCCTTCTCAAATTACTTGTGATATTGCTTTAGATACTTGTAAAGTAACACAAGTTACTGATTTTTCTGTTATTTTAAAATATTCAAGTATTATGTTAGGAGTTACACTTATATCCTCACTTGCATCTATTATATTGATGAAATTATCAAGCGTTATAGGTACAAAGGTAAGTAGAGATATGCGTAGCGATATATACAGAAAAGTTAATTCGTTATCTATAGCAGAAACTTCTAAATTTGGAACGTCTACTTTAATAACTAGAGCTACTAACGATGTAACACAAGTTCAAAACTTTATAATGATGTTATTAAGAATGGTGTTAAGAATTCCTATTATTATGATCGGGGGAGTTATTTTCGCCTTTAGAAAAAGCGTACAACTAACAAGTTCACTTGGAATTGGAGTACCGGTACTTGCAGTTATGATTGTGATTATCTTTATTTTTGTAACCCCATTATTTAAGAAGTTACAGAAAAAAATTGATAAACTAACAATGGTTACTAGAGAGAGTATAAATGGAGTTAGAGTAATTCGTGCTTTTGGACAAGGTGAAAGAGAAGTCGAACGCTTTGATAAAGCGAATACAGAACTCAATGATTTGCAATTAAAAACAGGTAGAATTATGGCTATCTTAAATCCATCAGTTAACCTAGTTTTTAATTTTGTAATGATAGGAATTTTATTCACTGCTTATAATATGCTTTTTGCTAGTGATATTGTAGATTATTCAGGCATTGCAAATATAGCCGCAGTATTTCAATATTCTATGCAAATCATGTTTAGTATTTTAATGTTAACGATGACATTTATAATGTATCCAAGAGCTCAAGTAACAGCTAGTAGGATTAAAGAAGTATTAGAGACAGAACCATCAATTAAAGACGAACCTAATTTAGAATATGATGATTTTAATTTCAAAGGTAAAGTAGAATTTGATGATGTTAGTTTTAAATTTCCTGAAGCTGATTCTTATATTTTAAATAATATTAATATAAAAGCAAAACCTGGAGAAGTAGTGGCTATTATAGGCTCTACGGGTTCTGGAAAATCAACTATTGTTAATTTGTTACCTAGATTAATTGACGTTACAAAGGGCAGCTTAACAATAGATGGTATTCCAATAAAGGATATTGGACTTAAAAAACTTAGATCTCTAATTGGATTTGTTCCTCAACAAGCTTTGTTATTCTCTGGAACTATTAGAGAAAATATAGCGTTTGGGAAAGAAAATGCTACAGATGAAGAGATTAAAGAAGCCGCTTATATTGCTCAAGCAAGTGATTTTATTGAATCAATGGAAAATAAATATGATTCTATAATTGAACAAGGCGGAGTAAATTTATCTGGTGGACAAAAACAGAGAATTTCTATTGCAAGAAGTATCGTCAGGCGACCTAAAATATACATATTTGATGATAGCTTTAGTGCTTTAGATTTTAAAACTGACTTTAATTTAAGAAAAGCTTTAAAAGAACATGTAAAAGATGCGACTGTATTTATTGTTGCTCAACGTATTGGGACAATTATGGACGCAGATAGAATAATAGTACTGCAAGAAGGTAAAATAGTGGGTTCTGGTAAACATAAAGAATTGTTGAAGACCTGTGATGTTTATCGTGAAATAGCATTGTCTCAAATGGATGAGGAGGAATTATCATGAGTGAAAAGAAAAAAAAGCCTCAGATAGATAAAAAAACCTCTCAAAGCCAAGCGCAGTCATTTAGACCAAGAGGAAGAAGAGGTGGAGGTCCAGGACATGGACTTTCAATGCCAGTAGAAAAAGCAAAAGATTTTAAAGGAACAATCAAAAGATTAGTTGGTTATGTATCAGAATTTAAACTTCAAATGAGTTTTATCGCATTTTTCATCATTATTGTTTCTGTAGTAGCTGTTATAGCGCCAAACTATATAAGACATATAATGAATGATATGCAAAAAGCGCTTATTGGAGTTATCTCTTTTGCGGATGCTAAAGAAGAAATATTGAAATTT
>JAOZSU010000191.1:0-2851 GCA_029939475.1 Mycoplasmatota bacterium
GCAGGATGCAGTATTCGCTCATCCAGTAGCCGAGATCGGGATTGGCAGCCTTTAATGCCTGCTGCACCGCATGCCGATATTCGACCTGCTTCTTCAACGGCCACACGGAATGGTAACTGTGCGCGGATATCGTCTTTTCGACGTTCGGCAAATCGCCAATGTAAAATGGGGAGTCCGAATTGAAGAAAAATCGCGCCTGATCATCGCGGCCATCGCTGTGCATTCCCACCGTCGACATGTCAATTGCCGCATGGCCGATTGTGCCGGCTTCGCCAATGACGATGCCGGCGCTCAGCTTTCGCTGCGATAAATCATGGGACAAATACTTTACCAATGAATAGATCTCTTCGTTCAACGCCGGCGTGCCTTCCTGACCTGTCCCATCCCAGTTCCATTGCGGCTCGTTGATGGGGCTGAGATAGTCGAAATGAAAACCTTTATTTTCAAAATGCTCGACGACATCCGCCATAAAGGCGGCGTACTTTATCATGGCGCCGGGCTTGAGGTTGAGATGGATGACGCCTTTTTCCGCATACCCCTTGCCGTTGCGCGTCAGGTGGACAGGCGGCGAGTTGGTAAACGCGAGAAATTTATCAACGCCCCGCTCGCGGGCGGCGTGGAGAAACCATTGCTGGCCCGCCTGTTTTGTCCAGTCATAGCTGCCGTCAGCGTTTTGGAAGCACTCTCCGCGCCGCCAGGGATTGCCGATGTCGGAGTCCTCACCCTGCTCCGCTGTGCCGGCGGTAATATTGAAACGCCAGAGCGACAAGCCGATGCCTTTGGGATTGCCCTTGTCGTCAAATTCTTGACTGAACAACAGATCGGCGATGCGCTCGCGTTTTGCAAGCGGCCAGTTTGCGCCGACAAACTGACAGCGCCACGCATCCGAAGCGCCAAAGCCGTCAATGGTTTGATAGCGCACGGATGGATCGATCGTGAGTTTCAGGGTTTCGGTTTTTTCAGCAAAAGTTAAAACGGACAGGGTGAAAATGAAGCAGACGGCATATTTTAAATACATGATGATGACTCGCATCTCGTAAAATTGGTTTTTACTGCCGGGCATTTTTTATTTAACCACCGATAGACACAAATTCACACAGATTGTACGATTCGTAGGCAGCGTCTACACATATTTTATGAAAAAAGTTGGCCACTGTGTATGAAAAAAACAAACGACCGCCTTGCATTTGTGTTGATCGGTGTGCATCTGTGGTTGCGAAAAAAAGTGTCTGGTAATGAAATTGGGATTATCAATGGTGAATTGAAGCGAAATTAATGTTCACCAATTTTATCAATCCCCAATTTTTTCGCCATCCATTCGTTTTTCAGTTTCCAGTGCTGCGCCCATGTGCCATGCCCGGCAAAAGGATAGACGCGATACTCTTTTTCTGACCTCACGGCATTGAAGGGCGCAAACGATGTCCGCGGCGGACAGACATTATCCTGCAGGCCGACGGACATCAACACCGGGCAGTCAATCCACTCAGCCATGTTCATGGTGTCAAAATAGCTCAAAAAGCGATTGACGCCGGCAAAAGTCAGGTCGGGATATTTCTCAAAAAGCTTTGGATAATTATTCCAGCCCCAATACTCGGCCTGCAGATAGCCCACCCAGTCGCCGAGCCAGGGGATGTCCGGTGCGCTGAAACAGATGCGATCATCCAGCGCTGCCGTGGCAAAAGAGAGGCCGCCGCCCTGGCTGCCGCCTTCGACGCCGATTCTCGAGGCGTCGATTTCCGGACGCGAGACGAGAAAGTCCACGGCGCGCAGGCAGTCCATGTAAATGCCGGCATAAATGTATTTTTCCGGATGCTGCGGATCAAATCCAAGAAACATCAACTCTTCACCTTTGGGATCGACGTCATCCTTGCTGTTGCCGTGGCCGCGCGGGTTCAGCGCAAACGTCGCCACGTTAGTTCTGCGCACGTAGGGCCACATGGTCGAGGTGTAGCCGGGCACGCTGAGTATGGCCGGATGCGGCCCCGGCGATTTCGGCACAGTGTACCAGCCGCGAATAGTCACGTGGCCATAGCTCTGCATTTCGACCAGATAAATGTCAAGTTTGTCCGTTGACTCGTCCGATTTCGAAACCTTGAACTCTGGCGGCACCGCGGCCAGTTCCTGTTTGCGCGCCGCCCAGAACTCCTGAAAATCGGCCGGGCGAGTCAGTGGCGTTTGTATCTTTTCCGGCTCGTAGCCGAACAGCATTTTCTTGTGCAGGCTGTCATTTATGGTGCATTTGATGAAATAGAATCCCGGTCCGGGCGCTGTAAAGGCAATCTTTTCTTCTACCTTGCTTTTTGCCGGTATGGTGAGCGCCTTTTCGCTGCTCTGATAAACCTGAACAGAATCAACCCTGTCATTCAACAGTTCAAACCGGGCCGTGAGAGAAACATCGCCGCTCGAAAAGTTATTGATGGTTACTGTGGCAGAAACAGGCTCCGACGAAAAATAGAGGCCATCCTTGCTGATTGGCTGAAAAGAAATCCGGATGACATCCTCCATTTCGGGCAGGCGGAGAGAAAATGGGCCGCGAATGAGACCGCCCTCGCCGTCGCCGTCATAAACGCGAATGGCGATGAGATTGTCATCTCCCCAGCGAACCAGGTCAGCCGGCACGCGGTAGCGACGCGGCGTATAATAAGCGGTTTTATAATCCGGCGGAAACGATCCTGTGGCGCCGATTTTTTGCCCGTTGAAAAAAGTCTGATCAACATCGTCAATTGCGCCCACAAGCAGGCTGAAAAAACCGTGGCGGTCACGTTCCTGCCACTGCTGTGGAATATGCACATGAATCCGGTACCAGGCATAGCCGTCATAGTCCGCAAATCCGACTTTTTCCCAGGGTTTG
>JAOZSU010000192.1:0-2842 GCA_029939475.1 Mycoplasmatota bacterium
GGGATTTTTTCCCCTCCCATATTCCGGAAAGCGTCCCACGCCTTTGAGTTGTTCCTATCAGACACGTCCATAGTATAAAATTCTACACTTTTACACTTGTCTGAGAGCTTAACGTATCCAGGAGCAATCTTCTGACAGGGAGAACACCAACTGGCTCCGACTTTAACAATTTTCACAGCGCTTGGATTGTTCCAGATTACGTTGCGAAGATCTTCTTCCGACTTAATTATTTGGATTTCATTATAAGAAATTAATTTATGAGAGCGAAAAATATGGGTCCCATAATTATCTTCTAATATGGGATAAAAATCGTTTGGTCTAATTTCTTCATTTAATCGATAATTATAATTGTCGATTATTTTCTTACCACTAATATTTTTATATTTAAAATAATTAGTTAATAGCTTTCTCTTAGAGTAAAACATATCCAAATATCCGTGACCAATAATAGATAATTCTAATTTTGTTTCATACAATAATATCTTCTTGATTTCATCTAAAGTAATTTCTCTTGAAAGAGTAACTCCTTTAATGGGATGTTTTTCAAAATATTCAACAGAATAAGTTTCTGTGTTCATCGTTCCTGGTTGATAGATTATCTTAGATTCAAGATGTATTTGTTTGGCTTGAACATAAACAGTTAAATCTCCGATTACGATTCCATCAATATCTAATGTTTTTAGCTCTTCTAAAAATAATTTCAAAGATTTTAAATCTTCTTCATGAATCATTTTATTAATAGATATATATGTCTTAATATTATAGTTTTTACAAGTTAAAACTATTTCTTTTATTTCTTTTAAATCAAAGCGTTTTAACACTCTTACAGAGAAAAAAGTGTCGAGCAAAATAATATCAACTTTTAATTGACTTAATTTTTCTATTTCTAAAACATCTTTTAATCTAGCCACAATATTCATTGTTTCACCTTTTTTTATAAGAAATCAATAAACCATCTCCAATATGATAAAGATAGCTTTCATAATTATCCAAACTTAAAATATACTTATTGTAAGCTGTTATTTTTCTAACTAATTGTTTTATTCGTTTAGATTTAATTCTATCGGGACGTTCTACTAACCCATGAAACAATACATTATCAGTAATAATCATTCCCCCTATCTTAACATAGGGGCTAAAACGATCAAAAAATCTAATGTATGAAGCCTTTGCGGCATCAATAAACAGAAGATCACACTTATAATCTTCCTCTGGTTCATAAATTAAAGCATCACTATGTATTACTTTAATCTTAGATTCTAATTTAGCTTTTTTTACGTTTTTAACTGCACGTAAAAAGCTTTGTTCATCGCGTTCAATTGTAATAATTTTTACGTCAGTATATGAAGCCAACATAATAGCGCTATACCCTATTGCGGAACCAATTTCTAATATGCGTTTTATCTTATATATTTTTATATATTTTATCATAAGATTAATCGACTCAAATTGTACAATAGGTGTATTCAGCTTGTGAGCTTCATCTAATATTTCTTTAATTACTGGTGTTGGTTCAATGGGATAGATATCGTTTTGATAATCATACATCTAAATCGATATCATTTTCCTTTTCTTCTTGATCTTCTAAAAAGCTTTCAAGTACTTCTTCTACAAAATCCCATTCTTCATCGGTTTCTATTTGACTTAATTTTCCTTCTTGACCATCTTCTGGATCAAAACTAGCTGCGAAATATTCACCAGTTTCATCATCTTTTAATCGGTAAACAACATAGTTTTTACCAAATTCTTCAGATTCAAATGTCATAATTATTACTGCTTCTAATTCATTTCCTAATTCATCTACTACAATTAATGTTTCTTCTTCCATTATTAATATCTCCTATCTAAATAACTTTGTAATATTAAAGTAGCGGCTACTTTATCAATTTTAGATTTTCTTTTTTTTCGACTTAAACTAGCATTAATCATTAAGCTATCAGCCATTTTTGAAGTTAATCTTTCATCAATTAACACTACTTCTATTTTTATTTCTTCTTCAATTTTAGTTTTAAAATCTAATACTTTTTGTGCTTGAAACCCAATTGAACCATCCATATTTTTAGGTAATCCTAAAATTATTTTTTCAGGGTTTAACTCTAAAACAACTTCTTTTAATTTGTCTAGAGCATTTTCAAAATCATTATTTTGAAAACGAATGGTTTCGTATGCACTTGCGATTGTTTGACTAGTATCACTGGTCGCAATTCCAAGTGTTTTATCGCCTAAATCTAATCCAATTACTCTCATAAAAGCATTTCCTTAATATGTTCTAAAGCTTCATCTACTTTTTCTGGGTTTTTTCCACCAGCTTGAGCGAAATCAGGGCGTCCTCCGCCTGATCCTCCGCAAACTATAGCTGCCTCTTTAACAATTTTTCCAGCGTTGATTAAAGGATCATTGGATTTAGCTATAAACAAAACTTTATTAGGTAAAACAGAAGCTAGAAGAACAAATCCATCTTCAAATTTAGTTACTAAATCATCAGCTAATTGTTTTAAAGGATTTCCTACTATTCCACTTACCTTAGCTATTATTTTATTTCCATAGGTAAATTCACTAAAATCCGGTATAGAATTTAAAGCTAATTTATCTTTAGCCTTATTATATTCTTTTTCTAACTGTTTTACTTTTGATTGTGCAAGATGTAATAATTTACGTTTGTTTAAAACATCTTGATAGCTTCCTAATTTTTCAATATCAGTTTTAAATTCAAAGTTTAAAGGAATATCATCTTTTTTTGCTTGCAATAATATCTTATCAGCCTTTTCTAATAAATGTGCTAAATCAGTATTTATTCCTATTAATGAATCGCTTAAAGAAGAAACGGCTTCATTAGTAACTG
>JAOZSU010000193.1:0-2834 GCA_029939475.1 Mycoplasmatota bacterium
TTTTTCATCAAACTACTTTCCATTGATTGGCTATAATGAAAATAATGAGATATTCATGAATTTAGGAGTAAAATCAAAGAGATTTTCTTCTGAAGGAACTATGAAGGCAAACAATGAAAAATTATTAAAACATTTAAAAATATAACTAATAGAAAAGCATATTTTATATCGGAAATAGTCCTGTATTATCCAAATGATAAATATTATCATTATATAGGTAAAGTTTTTGGAGAAATTGCTTATGATTACAAAGGAAAAAACGGTTTTGGCTATGATCCCCTATTTATAGTAAAGGATATAAATAAACGAATGGCTGAATTAAATGAAGAAGAGAAAAATAAAATCAGTCATAGAGGAAAAGCCTTAAAAAAATTGATTGAGGATATTAAAAATGAAGTTGTTATTATTTAGCGATAATCATCGCGACAAAGAATCAGTTAAAAAAATAATAAAACAAAATAGAGGATTAGAACATTATATATCTTTAGGAGATTCAGAAATGAGAGAATAAGGGAAACAATCCATTTGACCCCAACTTTCCTTTAAAACTAACATTGATTTTTGAAGGATTAAAGGTATTCTTAACACATGGACATCTTTACTCAGTTAAAATGGGACTTTCTAGACTACTTAATTATGGAAATTATAATGATATCGATATTATCTGTTTTGGGCATACTCATCAATATCTAGTTAAAGATATAAATGGTATATTGTTTATTAACCCTGGCTCTTTATCCACTAGAAGAATATTTTCTAAATCAAGTTACGCATTACTTGAAATAACTGAAAAAGAAATAAATGTAAAAATACTAAACATTAAAGGTGAAATCCTATTAGAATATACAAAGCCAAGAGGTAAAAATGGAGACAAAATTTGAAGCCTTAAAAAAAGAGAAAAAAACAGTTGAATTATTAAATCAACTAAAAATTCTTTTAAAAGAATCAAAAACGAATAAAAACTATTCTCTTGCATTAGATATATTTCTCTATGAAATAGAAATAATGCGCTTTTTAAGAATGCATGAAGAAGCTATTAATTTATTAGAAGAAGAATTAAAAAAAGATGAGTTTCAAACAAACGAACAGCGTACAAAACTATATGATGAATTAATAAAAACTCTCTTAAGAACTGAAGATTTTATGAAACTAGAATACGTTTTAATGCAAAGAGAAAGATTTTTAATTAACCCTCATCAAAAAGTAATGCAGAAATTTTACTATGCGGTTTGTTATGAAGGACTAGCGGAATATGAAAAAGCTATAGATAGCTTAAAAAGCATAAAAGATAATATTTCTTCAAGCAACTTAGTAAGTAAATATTTAAAATTATCAATGCTATATTTAAAACAAAAAGATTTAGAAAATGCAAAAAATAATTATTATCACGCAATTAAATTTGATGTTAAAAAAAGAAATCCTATATTTTATTTAGCTGAATCTGATATTCTCTATTTTGAAGGCGATTTTGAGAATGCATTAATTAAATATCAAGAATACTTTATTAAATCAAAAAATAAAAGAAGATATCTCGATAGATATATCTTAATTAATATTAAATTGGATCGTCTAGATGAAGCTTGGAAATTTTATCAGAAATATTTACCAACGATGTTAAACATTCTATCTAAAAACTACCGGCTAGTATTTTATGTGGCTGCTTTAGAATTAGCTCGTCTTTTAAAAAACCAACAAGAAATAGAAAAACTTGAGTATTTAATTGAAGAGTTAAAACCAGTCCCACCAAAATTAGACCAGTTTGATTCAGTATATAGATTATTATCAATAGCTTTTCAAGATAAACATTTCAAAAAACCTAGAGATATTATCTTACATCTATTTAGAGCTATGGATTCTATATATTCCTTTCAAAAGCTTTTATATATAATCCCTAATGAAGATAGATTTATATTTTACCATTATCAAAAGGGGCTATTATTAGAAAAAGACATCAATCCCCTTCACTTATCCGAAACTGTAATAGAAGAGGCTATTAATGATAAACTAAGTTCTGAACTATATACATATGATGATTTAATTAAATATACTAGAAGTATCTATAAGACTCGAGATACTAAATATGTTTATATAAACAAAATCGAGCGAAAAAACGAATTAAATCAATTCATAGTTTATAGTGATAAAATAGAGCAGTTTGATACTGAACAGAAATTAGTTTTACTAGCTTCTGAAATTTTAAAGAAATTATTAAGGGATTTTGATAATAATTTCATCTTTAAAGAAGCTCTAGATCAATATAAGATACTGATTGAAAAACAAAATAATGGGTTTATTAAAATAGATAATAATATAGTCCACTTTTTAAACCAACATTCTAAGAAAATCATTGGTGTTTCTCAAGAGTATCTAGCATTTGTGAATTTTCAAAAAATGATAAAAGAAGAGATATTTATTGATGATTTTTTAAATACTGAAGAACTAGATTTGCATCTTGTAAATAATAATAAAACCATTCATTTAGATATCATCTCTTCAGATTTTACGATCTATGCATATATAAAAGAAGTAAAATCAAAAGAAGAATCCTTGTATATCAATCCACTACTTAAAATTGGTGATGAACATCAATTATTATTTGATAATAAAGAGATTGATTCAAAAACTATCTTTATGCTTGATATTAGAAATTATTTTGATTATTTAAAAGATTATAATTATCTAAATTATAAGGATAAATTAGATTCAATATACGAGTTTTTAAAATCAACTGCGAGACAACACTTAGATAAGATATATTTTTCAAACTATTCTAAATTTTATCTTTTGATAAATAACACAGATAAAAGAGTGATTAATAGAATTTCTGATTCTAT
>JAOZSU010000194.1:0-2830 GCA_029939475.1 Mycoplasmatota bacterium
TTATGTGGGTAGTACATTCTTGAAACACACTACAACAGCCATGCTTGAACTTAGATTTGAAGGTTCACAAAGATATGCTGAGTTCAGTAAGAACAGACGTGGTGGTAGTATGACACACAAACAGTTGTTCTTTAATCTTAAAAACAATGAGGTAGTGTATGATGAGGATGCGTTCAACATGATTGATAAGGCTGAAGATATGGCCGAGACTGAGTCAGAACGTATGAAGGAACTTGATAATAAGTTTGCTCAGGTATTTAATATTGCTGCTCAAATTGAAGACCAAGAAGATGATGAGTAAGACACCACACAATAAGCCAATGCTATTTGCTGATCCATATTTAATGGATCAGCTGCTAGCTTTCTTGATGGCTGACAAGCATGACGAATTCTTTGAGTTAGTATATAAGACCATTGATAATAATACTGATTATCTGTTTCAAGATGATGGCGTTGATCTTGACTTTAAAGAAATGCAACTTAATACTATGTTAGAATACTATATTGAGTTAGAAGCATACGAGAAGTGCTCTAGTATTAAAAAATGGATTGATTCAATACATGAGTATAAAACAAGCTCAGTATATATTTCAGATGCTAAAATTATAGATTAACGGTTGAGCATCATAATTTGATATGTTTATTCTATATTTGTATTGATTGATTAAGTGAATGTTTAACTAAAAGAAAATTATTATGGCAGACAAAAGTATTTTTAATGGTACCTACAGCGACCAAGATGCAAGTGCTATCATCACAGTAGCAGAGTATAATAGATTGAAAGAACAGTCTATTAAGAACCAACCAATAACTAAGACAGTTAAGTTAAAGGATATTAAGTTTGATCCTGATGCACTTGCTGATGATATTATTTATGTGCATGGTAAGCCAATCGCAGTAGACGCATCTTTTTTCAAAGGTCTAAGCAAGATTTTGAATATCAAAGATAGTATGCGTAAGAAACTCAAGTCAAGTAATGAAGATGTAGGTACTGCATTTTATGTGAAACTTCTTGATGCACTTAAGTCGTTCAGTGCTAAGAATAGTAATGACGACTACACTCTAATGGCTAGTCCAGTATCACATTCTATCACTAATATAATACAAGGTGATACCAAAAGAATAAGCAATGAAGGTTTATTTGCAACAGCAGACAGACTGTTAAATGAGTATTCAAATCTTAGTATCTTAGATGTTAAGAATGTTGGAAGTGACACAGGTATAAAATTACTTGCAAGTCAAGAGCATGACTTTGGTCACAGTAGTGGTCCAGATGGTGGTATTGAATTATTCCAATTTGGTATGAACTTAGAAAACTTTGGCATGAATACAATGCTTGGTGACTTTGCATATCGATTAGTATGTTCTAATGGAATGATGGGTATGAAAACCATTAACGATTTTAAACTTGAAGGTATAGACAGTGATTCTATTCAGAAAATGATGGAGCACATTCAAGATGTTGAACAAAGAGGTTTCTTACCTTATGCTTTTGAAGAGCATATTAAATTAGCAGACAATGCTAATGCTTCACTAAGAGAAGTTGAAGATATGTTTGTATCTATAAAGAAATCATTAATAATTTCTGATCCTGAATTAAAGGAACACTACAGCAAAGCTTTAGAAGAGCAATATTTTAGAGGCCTACAACAAGGTGAAAGTAAATTAATCAAAGCTGGTTTAGATCCTCGTGAAATGACAGACAAACAAAAAGGTTTTATTGATAGTGGCATGAACATGTGGGAATTAATTAATAACTTAACATTCTTAGGTTCGCATAGAACAGGCTTTAATTTTGATAGTCAAGAAGCTATTCAGAAATTAGCAGGCAAACAATTTCATAGTGAGTATGTTTTAGCTTATGCAAACTTAATGAAGTTATAGAATAATTAAAGTGGGTGCACACACAGTGCGCCCGCATTTATTAATTTAAAAAAGATACACGATGGAAATTAACGAAATTAATTTAGCAACAACCTTAGCTGAGACTGATTTAATTGAAGAGATTATGCGAGACAACAATGCAAATGTTGATCAAGCAAATGATATTGCAACATATTTAAACGAAGATGATTGTGTTGTTTATAAAGATGTATATCAAGATCGATTCAATGATAAGTATGATAATTATCTTGGTATAATTCATGGTTGTGCTGAACAGAGTATAGAAGATAATAGTAAATCCGTTGAAAATATAGATGTACTTACAATGTAATTGATAACAAATATTCAGTTATTAAAATCTAAGATTAAAAAAGATTATGATTCAACTGAAGATTTTAAAATACTTTCAACAAAACGACCAAGCGAATTGGAAGAGATTAGAGATGGTTTAATTCCAGTTTACAATTCAGTAATTAAAGACGAACAGAAATAATGTATATTGATAATGTCATAATAGAATTAACAAGAGAATGCAATATGCTGTGTCAACATTGTTTACGTGGCAATGCAGAACACTCGTTAATATCAGAGAAATCACTTGAAAACTTTTTTAGTCAGGTTGATGGTATAGAAACATTATCATTAACTGGTGGTGAAGTTAGTTTAGCTGCTAAACAAATTAATATGTTAGTTCAAGCTGCAAAGAATAATAAAATTGAGGCCAAATCTCTTCAGGCTTATCACGAAGAGCTGAAAGAAAAAGTATAAATTATAATGATATTGAAATTCAAAATCCAAATACTACAAAATCAAAAATAAATCCCAATATCCAAATCCAAAATATATTTTTGAATTTTGGATTTTGATTTTACTTTGTAGTATTTGAGTTTTGATATTTGGATTTAACTTTTAATAAATAAAACTACAGGAGAATCAAATGAGCGGA
>JAOZSU010000195.1:0-2777 GCA_029939475.1 Mycoplasmatota bacterium
ATCGTCAACCGCTCAAAATTTTTAATCGTATGCACCAACCCGGTTACAACTTTACTCGCCGCACCCATGGCAATTGATTTCTGTTCCCGCCGGTTAATTTGCGCCGGAACCTCCAATACGTAATCCTCAGGAAATTGATCAACCGCGCCGTCGTTGCGTGTGTTGATGATATGCATCGTGCCGGCATCAGTTTCAATATCACGAATGAGTTCGGTCGCAACAGTCGAATACATAAACCCACCGCGCTGGTCAAGCTGCTTTGGTTTTTCCGTCAATTCGGGCTGTTTGTAAAGTTCGAGCAATTCCTCCTCTATTTTTAAAATGACCTGCCCGCGCGTGCCTTTTGAGTCACGATCCTGAAATTCGCTCTCCAACATTCTATCGGTCATGTAATAATAGCGCAGATAGGGGTTGGGCAGCAGTTTGAGCTTTTGTAAAAAATCTGGTTCGTAATCCGTTTCCGGAATGTTTTTCATATTCAGCTTGAAACGGTCCCACAATTCTTTCGTTCGATCCTTTCCCTTGATTAACACCTTTTCCACCCAGCTCAAGTGGTTCAGACCATAGTATTTGAGAAAAACCTCCCCGCGGTCGACACCAAAGGATTTTGCCGATTCGATGAGAAATTCGATCGGCACGTTGCACAGGCCGATGCACTTTTCATAATGCAGATAGTTGAGCAGGAACTCGGTCAACAGTCCCGACGGATTGGAAAAATTGATCATCATCGCGTCGTTTGACAGCCGCCGCGCCAGATCGACATAGCGCTCCAGAATCGGCATCGCCCGCAGTGCGCAGGCCATGCCGCCCATGCCGGTGGTCTCCTGGCCGATGAGGCCGAACTCCAGCGGGATTAGCTCGTCGTTGATGCGCCCCTGCATCAGCCCGGCGCGAAACTGATTGATGATATAGTCGGCGCCGGCAAACGCCTCTTCGGCGTCCAAAGTCGTTTTTAATGTGATACCGGTATCTGATTTTTGAATCATGCGCTGCGCCAGAGCAGAGACGATGTCAAACTTTTCCCGGCTTTCCGGAATGTCCAGCATGGCGATTTCGTCAATGGGCACGTCTTTTGAGATATTGATAAATCCTTCGATCAACTCCGGCGTGTAGGTGCTGCCGCCGCCGACAATACATATTTTCATTCGATCCACTCCGCATGTTCATAGGTTTGTGTAATCCGTTCAATAATCATTTTTTCCAGCGCTATCCCGGCGGTTTGAAATGCCATAACCAGTGCACCGACGACAGGATCCCATGGCGGGATAAAAATGTCCACCTCATATTTCTGCTTTAACGCCAGCTCCAGCATGGTCATCAGCGGCTCATATTTTTGCTTGAAAACAGAGCCTTCCAGGACGAGGCGAAATCTTTCTTTTTTAAAGAGGCCGTTATTAAATTGCTCGACAATCGACAACACCTCTTTCACCAGCATCCAGCAGATGTCCAGACTTTTGCCGTCGCCCTTGCGAGCGGCATCGAAAAAGGTGCGTACAATTGTTGTCACCCGCTCGCTGCTCAGTTCCTCAGCGATGAGGTCAGCGGTCTCTTTCACCTGGAGCGCCTCCGGGATCATTCGGGCAAGAATCGTCGGTTCACTGCGACCGTCGTCCGAGCGGACCGCGGCGTTTGTTGCGTATCGGGCAATAGCGTGCGCGCCCAGCACATCGCCCAGATTTTCATCCAAGCCGCCGATGCGCATCTTTTCGCCGCGCGCGTTAGCGGCGCAATTGGTGTTGCCCGTGCCGCAGGTGACCGCCATACCAGGTCCGCCGAGCGTACCGCTGTACAGCGCAATCCAGCAATCGTTGTCAAAATCAAACGGCGCTTCGCCCACAGCGGCCATGGCCGGACGCATGATGTCAAAATCCTTTTGCGAATCCGCACCGGCTGCGCCGTAATAGATTGCCGCAAGGTCACCAAGCTCTATTCCAGCGGCCCCGGTGACAGCTGTTACGCCCTCCTGCAATCGTCTTGTCATCTCTGCGGCGCCGGTTTCCTGGTGATTCGCTCCCGGCCCGCGGAATTTGGCGATCACCGTGCCGTCGCTTTTCGCCAAGGCATAAACAGTTTTGGTATTGCCGACGTCGACGCCGAGCAGGTGCTCTGTTTCCTTTTCCATCATGCAGTCCTTGCCCACGAATTTATTTTCAATGCTAATATCAATATTATGATCAGACAAGGTAAAAAATTTACCAGCCGATTGCCAACTCTAATTCATAAAATGATAATATTTGTACAAATCTAAAGTCCAACTTTAAATTTGTACAAAAATTATCCCCATAAAATTAAAACGGCTCGGAGAGAATTCACTTGTCATCTCGCAATCCGCTTTTCAGTCTCATAATCGCGCACATTAAAAATGATACGAGTGTTCAAAATTGACGCATTAATCAACCACCGCCGCTTGATCCGGCATTCCGGCTGCCGATGCCTTTTTGAATACTTGTGCAGATGATCAGCCCAACAATGCTATTTTAACGCGGAGGTTATCGGTAAATCATAGAAGCGCGGATTCTCCAGATCGCCGGCACGGATATATCGTCGGGAGATAACCGGTGAATCCATCCCATCCTGATAAAACGCCGCGAGCAGCATGTAGCCGCCCGGCTCTTGGGGCAGCGTTAAACACACCGGCGCATACCTGTTTTCATCGGGACGAATCTCGATTTCCATCTCCTGCTGCGCGACCTCTTCCCCATCCGCATCAAGCAGGCGCAGATGAACCACGCCGTTCACGCTATGTCGCTCGTCCGTCACGCCGACGAGATTGAACG
>JAOZSU010000196.1:0-2768 GCA_029939475.1 Mycoplasmatota bacterium
AGCGTCTAGGTGTTTTAAAGCAAAGTTTACCCCGTAAGTTCACGTTGAACTAAATAAAAAAGAGCCGAGCGATTTTTGCTCGGCTCTCCTGATTTCTAATTACCTGATTCCCTACTCCCCAAAAACCAAATCCGCAGGCATCCCCGGCTTCAACATCCCCTCTACATTTTCTACCGATAATTTGATGGCGAAAACAGTCGTCTGCCGTTCTTCTTTGGTTTGGACGTTACGCGGCGTGTATTCGGCTTGGTCGGCGATGTGGACAACGGTTGCGGCGAAGGACTCTTCTGGGAAAGAATCAACAGTCAGCGTAGCCACATCACCCAGACTAATTTCTCCATACCTATCTTCGGGGATATAGACAGTCACTGTCAGCTCATCGAGCGGGGCGATGGTCATTGTTGTTAGCCCCGGAGAAACTATTTCGCCGAGTTCTACATTTTGAGTTAAGATAACGCCATCAATCGGGGAAATTAATGTTAATTTCTCAAGTTGAGTGTCGATTAAATCTAATTGCGTTTGGATTTGCCCTAACGCAGATTTGGCTTGCGCCAGTATCGATTCGGCTTGTTTGACGTTTTGTTCCGCCATCAACACTTCGGGTGAATTCGCACCGGTTTCCGCTGTGCGAAAATTATCCACTGCTAAATCGTAGCGTTCTTTGGCAACGGTATATTCGGCACGCGCTTCGAGAACATCTTTTGCGCCATCGGTGGTGAGGGCATCATCATAGTCGGTTTGGGCATCTTCGAGATCAATTTTGGCATCATCCAGCGTCAGTTGCGCGGCATCGTGCAAATCGCCGCTGGGGGTTGCGTCTAAAATCGCTTGGGCGTTCTCAAAGGCGATTCGTGCTTCGGCGAGAGAGGCTTCTACTTCAAGGAAATTTTTACTTCCGGATTTTTCGCTGGTTTCGGAGAGCTTATCCGCTTTGGCGGTGAAAGCCTCTTCTGCGGCATCCACTTCGGCTTGGAGGGCGGCGGTGCGTTCTTCTTTGTCGAAATACCAAGTGGGGAGGTCAAATTCGCTTGGTTTATCCGCATCCCAGATTTCTGTGCGCGTTCCTGCTTCAGCCGCGATTGCCGCGTCTAAAATTTGGGCGTAGGCTAATTTGGCAGTTTCCACGCCTACTTTTGCAACTTGGATATTTGCTTTTGCCGCGTCCAATTGCGAGGCAATGTTTTTCTTCTGTGCCTGCAAAAGGCTATCGTCTAAGCGAAGCAAAACAGTTCCAGCCGAGACAGATGCTCCCTCCGCGGTATTCAACTCAACGACGCGCCCGCCCATCTCGGGGGACAGATTAAGCTCACTCGCCTCGACCACGCCAGAGGCTTCGAGCGTCCCGCTGTCGTTTGTCGTCGCGCAGGCGGTTAAGGTGAGAGTCAAAATTAGGGTTAAAAATAGTATTTTTTTCATGAAAATCTCCTTTTCAAAAGGCAGAATGATGAATGATCAATGCAGAAAGTTTTAATTCATCATTCTGTGTTCATCGTTCTAAATTTGCATCATTTCATACTTGCTATAAATACATCCTCTAAAGAGGCTTCGATCATTGCTATATTTTCAACGTGAATCCGCTCTTTTTTGAGCAATTTCTTAATACCCTTCTGTTTTTTCGCCATATCTGGTGCAAAAACATGCACGAGTGACCCGTAAAGTTCAATGTCGGCGAGGGACAGGTCGCTTTCACGCAGAATTTGGATTGTTTTGGCGGGGTTATCGCTGTCAATTTCCAGCACTTCACCTTGCATGAATTTTTTCTTGATTTCAGCGGGCGAGCCACGCGCAATAATCTCGCCACGCTGAATAAACGCCAAACGGTGGCAATGCTCGGCTTCGTCCATATAGTGCGTGGTTACAAAAACGCTCACCCCATCGGCGACAAGCTGGTAGAGCAAATCCCAGAAAGCGCGGCGTGAGATCGGGTCTACGCCCGCGGTGGGTTCATCAAGAAAGATGAGTTCGGGACGATGCAGAATTGCCGCACTGAGTGCCAGACGCTGTCGCCATCCGCCCGAAAGGTCTTTTGTTTTGGCATTTTCTCGACCTTCTAGCCCTGCCATCACGAGCGCATCTTGGATACGGGATTTGAGCTCCGTATTATTCAACCCATACGCGGCACCATAAAATTGCAGATTTTGTTGGACTGTTAGGTCGTTATACAAAGAAAATCTTTGGGACATATAGCCGACACGCTGCTGGAGTTCGGCTTGGTTGCCCTTAACCGATATGCCGAGAGCTTGAACATCTCCCGCACTAGGAGCCAGCAACCCCAACATCATGCGGATTGTGGTCGTTTTCCCCGATCCATTGGGACCGAGAAAACCGAATATCTCGCCGCGCTTGGCTTCAAAGTTGATCCCGTTGACGGCGGTGAAATCGCCAAAGTGTTTGGTGAGGTTGTTGGTGATAATTGCAGGTGATTGGGTCATAGTTTTTTGAGCGTTTTTTCAACGCGAATTTTCGCGAATGGGCGAATGTCACGAATGTTTTTTAAAGTTTTTATTTGCGTAATTCGCTAATTCGCGACATTCGCGTTAAAACTATTTCTACTTAATCCAGAGCTTTCCGCACAAAGCGAAGCGAGAAAGTCATAATAATTGTGCCAAGAATGCCCAAAGCAAGAACATGGGGCCACAAGACATCCATTCCCGCGCCTTTGAGCAGGATGCCGCGCAATATCTCCAGCCAATGATGAGCCGGAACGATATTGGCGACAAATTGCAAAGCTTGCGGCATCGATTCGACTGGAGCCGCGTAGCCCGTGA
>JAOZSU010000197.1:0-2750 GCA_029939475.1 Mycoplasmatota bacterium
TAAAAAAATGAAGTTGTATATATTTTTAGAACAGATGAAAATAAAAAAGAATACTATGTAACGGATGGAACTTATTATTATTACAAATGTAAAAATGGTGTTAAACCAAATAAAATCATTCCTTATGAAAATATGGATGTGTATGAAATTTCATTTAAAGATAAAGACTTTATTAATCATGATGAATCATATGAAGGTGACATCAGGATTCAAGATAAACATGCTATTGATTATTATTTGAAAAATAAAGGTGAAGCACCTAAGATAGCTGATAATATTTTATTTTGTGATATCGAAGTTGATACTGGAAAATCAAAACAATTTCCAACGCCTCATGAAGCAAAGTTTCCAATTGATATGATCAGTGTTGATTATAATAATAAAAAAACAACTTTTGTTTTGGATAATAAAACAGAAAAAATTAAGAATTTTGAAGATGTTGAAATAAAAATTTATGATAATGAAAAACAAATGTTACACGATTTTGTTGTATTTGTTAAGAAAACTGATCCTGATATTTTATCTGGTTGGAATTTTGTAAGTTTCGATTTATTTTATATTATGAATAGATTAAATAAGTTAGGTTTTGATTATAAAAAACTTTCTAATTTTGAACAATTTACATTGACACCTGGTGATAATAATCAACCAGCAAGAGTTAACTTAGCCGGTTATGTATGTCTAGACCAATTAGACTTATATCGTATGTTTACTTTCACTAAGAAAGAAAACTACAAATTAGGTAATATTGCACAAATTGAATTAGGTGAAACTAAAATACAATTACCTTATCTAATTAATGAAATGTATTGGAAAGCTTTAAATAAGACAATTGAGTACAATATTAAAGATACTGATTTACTTGTTAAATTAGAAAATAAATTAGGCCATATTAATTTGTTAAATGAAATTAGAAAAATTTGTCATATATCATTTGGTTCTTCAATGTCATCATTGGCACAAATTGATGGTTTAACGATTTCATTTTTGAAGAAAAAACTTATGTGTTCTAAAGATGCTGATAAGGAAATAGAAAAGAAAAAATATCCTGGTGCTTTTGTAAAAGAACCTATTCCCGGTGTTTATAATTGGGTTACTGATTTTGACTTTTCTTCACTATATCCAAGCATTATTATGACCTATAATATTGGTGTTAATAATTTTGTGTTGAGATTAAAAGACCCCACTTTAGGCTATGTATTAGCATATCACCCAGAAAAATTACCCGATACTTTAGAAATAATAATCGATCCAAATTGTGAAAATAAAGAAGTGACAATAACACGGGATAAGTTACTTAAAGGTATAAAGGATAAAAATTTAATATGTACCATTAATGGTTGTGTATTTAAAAATCATAAAGATCAAGTTTCTGTGTATAGCGAAATACTTGATTATCTTCTTTCTTCACGTAAAGTTTATAAGAAGAAAATGTTAGAAGCAAAAGAAAATAAACAAACAGACGAAGTTTCTTTTAATAATACACGTCAGCTTGTTTATAAAACTATTGCGAATAGTCTTTATGGTATTGTTGCTAATAAAGTATTTCGGTTTTTTAATTTATCATGTGCGGCTGCAATTACTTTAAGTGGTCAAGAAGCTTTAAAAACATCAATTATATATGCTAATAATTTTATGGAGAGTTTATGTGAAAATAAAGAATTTGAAAAACCAAAAGAATTAACTAAAGTTGAAATGTATTCAGATGAAATGCCTGAAAGGAAAACACCATATATTGTCACTGGTGATACTGATTCTATTTTTTGTTGTTTCGAAAAATTTAATGATATTAATATTGATAAAATTCAAGATTACTGTGATAAAGTTCAGAAATTTTTAAATGAAGATGTTATATTAAATGTTGTTAAAAGACATAATGCACCAATTGAAACAAATAGATTAGAGTTAAAAAATGAGTTGATTAGTGCTCGTGGTTTATTTTTGGCAAAGAAAAGATATTGCATTTATGTTGTACGCCAAGAAGGAAAAGTTGTAGATGAAATAGTAAGTATGGGTTTAGATACGAAACGTTCAGATTATCCAAAGAAAACAAAAGATTTTTTAAATGAATTAATTGATATGATTTTAAAATCTGAAAAAGTATCGTTGAAAAAATTATTAGAATATATTAAAAAGAAAGAATATGAATTTATTTCAATTATAAAACGTGGTGAAAAAGAGATATCTAAACCTGTTTCATTTGATAAGAAGATTGAAGATTATAAAGTGATACCCCAAGGTGTTAGAGGTATGGTTAATTGGAATGATTTGATGTATGATACTCATTATCCTGGAACTAAAGCATATCAATTTAAAGTTCTAGGTATTGATGAAACATTAGCACCAAAAGAAGTATTGGAAAATTTTCAAAAGAATTTTATGGCAAAAGGAAAGAAACTTGATGTGATTGCAATACCTGATGAAATTGACAACTTACCAAATTTTATTATTGTTGATGTAAAGGATATGCTTCGTTATGTTTTTACAGATAGATATGAATCATTATTACAACCTTTAATTAATCTAAAAAATAATAAATTAAAAGAAGCTATGACATTTTAATTTATCAATAAAAATAATTTTTATTTTGCTAATTTTTTTTAGAACAAAATAAAAATATTAAGTGGAGTTTTATATGTTTATAGTTGATAAATTACAACATGTATTAGAACAAGCTGTTCCGTCTGATAAAGAACAAGCACCTGATGCTAATGAAGTTCAAGACCCTAATTCATTACCACCAGCAGAGG